>DATAPS010000263.1:0-24869 GCA_036265085.1 Acetobacteraceae bacterium
GGAGGTCGCAGGTAGGACGAAAACTCGGAACAAACCAGGTCCTGCGCGGAAACCCGCAGAACCCGTCACGCTGGTTCGAGGTTTTTCAGCGAACTGCTAGGATCGGCCCGGCCGCGACGAGTGTGTCGACGATCTGCTTTGCCGGGAAACGCTCCGCCCGGTCGTCAAGTCGAAGGAAGCAGCGGTTCAGTGTAGTGCTCAAGCTCTCGGACTACACAGACATGCTCCCAACTTCTAGGCCTATGTACTCCCAACGTTCGGAGACTGAACTCCCCTGCGCCGATTTGAGCGGGACCGACGAGAGAACCGGGCCATTCGAGCGAGCCGCGCCGCTTGGTCGCCGCGCAGGCTACACGACGAGCGTGCGTATGGGCTACTGCCGCTTACGGGCGGCGCTCCGTTTCGTCTGATCGTCAGGCACGATCATGACCCTGCATCTGAGCGCCGAACCCGCTTCAAGCGCGCGCTGTATCGCGGGAGCCGCGTCGCGAATGCCGCCGGCGGGCACCTCGATAATCAGGGTTGTTTCCGGATCGTTCATGGTTTCCACCTGTTAAACGCTAGCGAGCGCCGCGGTAGCAACCGAGCACCGACGCCCGCAGCGGCGCGAGCCACGCGATAACGTAGCCGAGTGCGAGCGTCGTTCCAGATGCGAGAAACGGAAAAGGGGACGCACTTGTGACATACGTCACAGCCGATAGTGGCAGCGCAAACACAACGCCGTGAGCAAACATCAGCGAGAAGTCGAGGGCGAACTGGCGCCACGAAAACCCGCCGCCGCAGAAAACCGATCCAGCCGAGCGAGCCGAATCACTAGACTGAACCGAGGGAGCCCAGCGAGCCGTTGTCGGAGAGAGAACCGCAGCAGTCGAGCGAGCCAATCGTGTTCATTCGGTACGCTGGTGACGTTGAGGGTACGGCGACCCAGTTCAAGCATTTGCCAAACCCCTCCCCCGATCGGCCGCAATGGCGAGCAGTGAACGCCGTCATTGGACGATGTGGCGTCGTCTCACCGCTGAGCATGGAACATTCCCCGCCTCCATCTCCAATCCGGCTGAGTGAACCTGATCGTCCGGAAGCCCAGGTCGCGCAGTATTTCCTCAACGCAGCGCCGATTCGGGGTCCACCAGTTCGTCGGATCGTCCTCGAACATCCCGCGGCATGGAACTGCATGACCGGCGCGCCGATGTGGCGAATCGTCATGCGCGTCTCGACAACTTAGGCCGTCCGAAACGCGTCAGCTGATTCAACAGGCGGATAATCGAGATGTTTCCCCACATCTTTCCGAAGGCATTGGCGCACATGAGGCCCCTGCTGTTCGTCTCCGCTCTCGCGTCGTGCACTGGCTCGCCCGCGGCCCGACTTCGAGGTGATGACGCCGGCAGGTGTTGCGAGTGTGAGCATACGAGAGTCGCCGGTCGATATGACCGACGCAGAATTCACGCGGGTCGTCACGCAGGCTATGGAGCGGCGCCGGATGAGAGCGTGATCGCCGCCCGCGTCCCGCGACCATTCCCTGAGCAGCGTGTCGTCTGGCACGCGACCCCGGGTGTTACGCGAGGCACCTCCCGACTGATCGCACCAAGCTCAAGGCTCCCCGCGTCGGCTCCGGCATCCTCGCACTGGGTGTGATCTCTGCAACCTCATTCGCATCAGGCGGGTGACTGTTCGTCAATTAGAACGTAACGAAATAGGCGTGAGTCGATGCTTTGCGCTCACGCCCGAATTTTCGGGTCGAAGCCGGGTACCTGAACGAGCGGCGGGTCGGGCGGCGCAGGGGCGAACGGTCCGGCCGTGACGCGGCCGCGGGGCGAGAGTCTCGCCGAGGCAGGCTTGGGCGGCCTGAGCGGGGCGGCGCGAACGGCAAACGGGCTCAATCGGGGTTTCTACCGAGGGTGCAGTTCGCTCGGCTCTCCCTGCCGTCAAACCTGTGCCGGCAGGGTCGCGAGCACCTTGTCGAGGGTGATGGGGTAGTCCCGGACGCGTGCGCCGCACGCATTGTAGATCGCGTTCGCCACTGCCGCCCCAGCGCCGCAGATGCCGAGCTCGCCGACGCCCTTGCTCTTCAGCGGATTGGCCTCGCTATCCAGTTCCGGGACAAAGATCGCATCCACATCCGGAATGTCGGCATGGACCGGTACATGGTATTCCGCGAGATCGTGGTTGACGTAGCAGCCGAAGCGCCGGTCGAGGCTCATCGCCTCCTCCAGGGCGGCGCCGATGCCGAATATCATCCCGCCGATCGCCTGTGATCGTGCGGTCTTCGCATTGAGGATCCGACCCGCGGCGAACACGCCCAACATACGGCGGAGCCGAATTTCGCCGCTGTCGAGATCGACGCCGACTTCGGCGAAGTGCGCGCCATAGGACTGCTGCGAATACGCCCTGAGCGTCGCCCCGGGCTCGATGGAGCCATCGGCCTCGAGACCGTTCGCGCCGACCAGCGCCGACAACGGCCGGGACTGGCCCGTCGCCTCGATATTGCCGGAGGCAAAACGGGCTGCCGCAGAATCCATTCCGGCGGCCCGCGCCAGCTTCGCACGCAGGGCCATACAGGCGTCGTACAGTGCGGAGCCCGAGCTGGCCGCACCGAAGGAGCCGCCGGAACCCGCAGCCATCGGAAACGCCGTGTCGCCGAGCTCCATCCGGATCTGCCCCGGTGGCATGCCGAGCATGTCGGCGGCGATCTGCGTCAGAATCGTATAGGTGCCGGTCCCGATGTCGGTCATCGCCATCCGGACCGTCACGATCCCGTCCGGCCCGAGCCGTACATTGGCCTTCGAAGGCTGCAGCGGATTGCCGCGCGTCGCTGCGGCGACGCCGAGGCCGACCAGCCAGCGTCCGTCCCGAACCTGACCCGGCTTGGTCTGGCGTGCATTCCAGCCGAAGCGGCTTGCGCCCGCCTGATAACAGGCGATCAGGTGCCGGCTGGAGAACGGAATGTGCTTCTCCGGGTCATCGTTCGGCTCATTGCGGATACGCAACTCGATCGGGTCGAGGTTCAGTCTCTCGGCCAGTTCGTCCATCGCGCATTCGAGCGCCAGCAGCCCCACCGCCTCGCCCGGAGCTCGCATCGAGGATGCAACGGGCATGTCGAGCGGCGCTAGGCGATGCCGAGTCAGGCGATTTGCGCCGGCGTAGAGCGTGCGCGTCTGGACGGCCGCGGCTTCGAAGGTCTGCTCGGTGGCCAGGTTGCCGGACAAAACGTCGTGCCCGATCGCCAGGATCCTGCCGTTCTCGTCGGTGCCGAGGCGGATGCGCTGGATCGTGTCCGAACGGTGGGTCGTCACGTGGAAGATCTGCTGCCTGGTCAGCGCCGTCTTGACCGGCCGCCCGAGCTGGCGCGCCGCGATCGCCGCTAGAATGGCGTCCGCGTTCACCCACAGCTTCGACCCGAACCCTCCGCCGATGAACGGGCTGACCAGCCGCACATTCTCGACCGGCATCCTCAGTGTCCGCGCGACCATCGCCTGGCCACGGTTCAGCATCTGATTGGAGGTGTGCAGTGTGAGCCGATCACCGTCCCATACCGCGAGCGTGGCGTGCGGCTCCATCATCGCGTGGCTTTGCAGCGGCGTCGTGTAGGTTACGTCGAGCCGTACGGGAGCGGCGGCGAAGGCCTGGTTGAAATCGCCGACCGAGCTGTCCGCGGGTGCGCCGCCCGCCTCGGGCACGCGCGCCCGGCCGATGCCGTCGCTGAGGGCATAGGTGCCGTGGGCGGTGTCATACTCGACGCGCACGGTGTAGGCCGCGGCCCGCGCCTGCTCGAAGGTCTCTGCCACGACGAAGGCAACGGGCTGGCCGAAATACGCGACGTCGGGGCCGACCAGGACTGGATGAGCCTCGTGATGATCGCCCGTCCCCTGTTCGGGCGCGGTGAGATGCGTCAGCACGAGAACGACGCCCGGCATCCGCTCCGCGACGCGCGTATGGATCGCCCGGATGCGCCCCTTGCCGATCGACGACGGGACGACATAGCCGTAGGTGGTGTCAGGGCCCTGCTCGAATTCGTAGGCGTAGCGCGCCGCGCCGGTTACCTTGAGCCGTCCGTCGACACGATCGATCGGCTTGCCGAGCACGCCGTCCGCGCGGCCGTCGAGGGGCGTCGGCCCGATGGCGTTGTTCATCTGCATCGAACTGCTCCTTCAGACGCGGGTGATTTCGGTGAGCACGGCGTGTAGGATCCGCCGGGCCAGCGGGATCTTGAAGTCGTTGTCGCCATATCCGCGCGCGCCTTCGAGGAAAGCCGTCGCGGCCGCGTCGAACGTCTGCGCGCCGACCGGAGCGCCGATCAGCGAGGCTTCCACCTGCTCGATCCGCCAGGGCTTGGGGGCGATGCCGCCGAGGGCGATGCGCGCCGACCGGATGCGGCCGTTCGCGGTGTCCACCACCGCGGCGACGGACACGAGAGCGAAGGCGTAGGAGGCCCTGTCCCGCACCTTCCGGTAGATCTGCCGGCCGGGCGGCGGCGGCGGAAGCGTCACGGCCGTGATCACCTCGCCCGCCCGCAGCGTCGTTTCGATCTGCGGTGTGTTGCCCGGCAGACGATAGAACTCGGCAATCGGAATGACGCGGACCTCGCCGTCGGCGTCGACCGTCTCAACGCTCGCATCAAGGACGCGCATCGCCACCGCCATGTCGGAGGGATGCGTGGCGATGCACTGATCGCCGACGCCGAGGATTGCGTGGCTCCGGTTGAACCCGTCCAACGCCGCACAGCCGGAGCCAGGGACACGCTTGTTGCACGGCATCGTGATGTCGTAGAAATAATTGCAGCGTGTCCGCTGCAGGAGATTGCCGCCCGTGGTGGCCTTGTTCCGCAGTTGCGCGCTCGCCCCTGCGAGCAGTGCGCGACTAAGTACCCCGTACCGCTCGCGAATGCGGCGGTCCGCCGCAAGATCGCTGTTGCGGACTAGCGCACCGATGCGCAACCCGCCATTCTGCGTGTCTTCGATCTCGGCAAGATCCAGGCGGTTGACATCGACGTGATGGACCGGCGTCTCGACCTGCAGCTTCATCAGGTTGAGCAGATTGGTGCCTCCGGCGATGATCCTCGCCCCCGGCTTGGCGGCGGCGGCGGCGGCCTGTGCCGGAGAGCCGACCCGCTCGTACGTGAAGCTTCTCATGCCACGGTCCCCGCAGCTTGCTTGATGGCGGCGACGATGTTCGGGTACGCCGCGCAGCGGCAAATGTTGCCGCTCATCCGCTCGCGGATCTCCTGCTCGCTCAGCTGCGGGTGTGCGGGGGTCAGATCCTCGGTCACGTAGCTCGGCATGCCCGCGCGGCTTTCCGCAAGCATCCCGACCGCGGAGCAGATCTGCCCGGACGTGCAATAGCCGCATTGGAAGCCGTCATGTTCGATGAACGCGGCCTGCATCGGATGGAGCGTGTCGCCGTCCGCAACGCCCTCGATGGTGGTCACGTCCTGGCCGTCGTGCATCACCGCCAATGTCAGACAGGAGTTGATGCGACGGCCGTCCAGCAGCACCGTGCAGGCGCCGCACTGGCCGTGGTCGCAGCCCTTCTTCGTGCCGGTCAGTGCGAGGTGCTCGCGCAGTGCGTCCAGCAACGTCGTGCGCGGGTCCAGGCGTATCCGATGGGCATGGCCGTTGATCGTGATCGTCACGTCCACCGCTTCGACCGGCGTCTCGGCATCTGCCTCGGGCCGGCCGAGCGCGTGCGCTGCGGGCGGCACACCGGCCAGGAGAAGCGCGCCCGTAACGGCTCCTGTCTCGAGCACCTGCCGCCGCATTACGGCGGGGCGGGTCTTGCCACTCGTGTCCATCACAATACGGATCTCCTTCGTTTCAGGAATTTGCCGTCGCGGACGGCCAAATGTCGTCGGGCAGGTTCACCACGATTGGGATCGGCGTGCTGCGCACCACGACCCAGCGGAATGCCTCCGATGCGGACGGATTGATCTCCATGTGAAGCAGTCCAGCGGGCACGTGGATGAAGTCGCGGGCTGCCGCGCGGGTTGGGTATTCCGCTTGCGCCCCCAGCGGATGACGCAGACACCCTTCAGCACGTATGCGATCGTCTGCTGCTCTCCATGATGATGAATCCCGGTCCGCACTCCTGGCTGCACTGCAAACAGGCCGCCCCGCGGGGCAGAGTCTGTGCCGCTCTCGGGAGCAATCGCCCCGAGGCCTAGGAAGCCGGACGTCTGTGCGGTTCCCGCGACAAACTCGCCAGGATGGGCGGCACGAACAGAACAGGTATCCACGGCATCTCTCTCCTCACCGGGCCGCGATTGCGGCACACGCGCGATGGCAACTCTGCAACGATCATGCGGAGTGGCGTGCTCTTGACGAGTGCACCTCTCGCGCAAGCGCCAATGCTGGTCGCTGCCCACGCCTTCCGGTCGCGGAGCACCGCAGCCTTCGCGCCGCATAGCGTCGCGCGAGGGTTGCGCAGACCATCAGTTGGATCTGGTGGAACAAAATCAAAGGCAGCAGCATCGGACCCACCGTGCTTGCGGGAAAAAGCACGTTCATTATTGGAATCCCGGCGGCGAGGCTTTTCTTCGAGCCGCAGAAGACGATGGTGATCTCATCCTCGCGCGAGAATCCGAGCCGTCGGCTGGCGAACGTGGTGATCGTCAGCACAAGTGCGAGCAGCGCGACATTGGCCAGAGCGATGGAGATCAGGCTGACCAAGTCGAGCTGGTGCCAGATGCCGGCGACCACGCCCTCGCTGAATGCGGTGTAGACGATCAGCAGAATCGAGCCACGATCGACCAGCCCCGTCACCGCCGGGTATCGCGAGAGGAATGCGCCGATCCAGCGCCGCGCGAGCTGCCCGGCGAGGAACGGCAGCAGGAGCTGCGCCACGATCCCTTCGATCGCTCCGAGCGAGATGCCGCCATGAGCGCGCATCAGCAGACCAACGATCAGCGGCGTCAGCACGATGCCGATCAGGCTGGAGGCGGACGCGGCGCAGACCGCCGCCGGCACATTTCCGCCCGCGATCGAGGTGAAGGCGATCGAGGATTGCACCGTCGATGGCAGCGTGCAGAGGAACAGCAATCCGAGATAGAGTGGCGGCGCCAGCACGGCCGGCGACAACGCGCGGAAACCGAGGCCGAGCAGCGGGAACAGCACGAAGGTGCTCGCGAGAATGACGGTGTGCAGTCGCCAATGCGATACCCCCTGGACGACCGCCTCGCGCGAAAGCCGTGCGCCGTAGAGGAAGAACAACATGCCAATGACGACGCTCGTCGCCTGGCTGAATCCCGCCGCCGCCGCTCCGCGGGCCGGCAGCACCGAGGCGAGCGCGACCATCGACGCGATCGCCAGCAGATAGGGATCGATGTTCAGCCGCTGCAGCGTGGCACGGACCGACATGGGCGGAACTCCTTCCTGCCGCAACTGGACAGCCGCTTGCCCGTTGTGAACGCGCCGCGCCGGACTTACTGTCATCACGACGCGTGATGATGGGCCATGATCGATCCGGTGCTGTTGCGGACCTTCCTTTCGGTCGTGCAATCGTCCAGCTTCAGCGAGGCGGCGCGTAGTCTCCGGCTCGGTCAGCCTGCGGTGAGCCAGCAGATCAGGCGGCTTGAGGAGCAAGTCGCATGCCGCCTGTTCGTGCGCGACACGCACTCGGTGACGCTGACGCCCTACGGCGAGGCGATGGTGCCCTTTGCGGAGGCGATCCTCGATGCGAACGCGCGCGTCGAACGGTACTTCCACGGCGCGCGCGGGCGGACGCGGCTGCGCTTCGGCACGTCGGAGGATTTCGTGTTCTCCCGTCTTCCCGACGTGCTGCGCGACTTCACCCGCAATTATCCGCTGGTGGACCTTGAACTCACAGTCGGGCTGAGCGGCTGGCTGAATGCCCGGCTGGATGAGGGTGAGCTTGATCTGGTGCTGGCGAAGCGGCCCGAGGGTGACGACCGCGGCCGGCTGGTCTGGCGCGACCGCCTGGTCTGGGTGGGCGCACCGGAGGCAACGGTCGATCCGCACGAGCCTGTCCCGCTGATCCTGTATCCGCCGCCGAGCATCACGCGCGACCATGTGCTGCGAGCGCTGGAGCGCGCCCGCCGGACTTGGCGCATCGCCTGCACCAGCGGCAGCCTGACCGGGCTCCGAGCCGCGGCGCTGACCGGGCTCGGTGTACTCGTCCTGGCGCGCGGCCTGATCCCATCGGGGCTGAGGGAGCTGGCGGTGACGGACGCGTTGCCTCGACTGCCCGAGGTCGAGTTCGTCCTGCGCGCCGCAGCGCGCACGCCGCCGGCACTGCAGTTGAGCGACACGATCCTGGCCTACGGAGAGCGCCTATTGCAGGCCGCCGCCCGTGACGGCTGAGCGGAGGGCGACGACCGGACGCATCTCGCAGTCCGCGGCGAGAGTGCACGATGAGCGCCTCGTCAGCACGATACGGTTTCGAATTGGATCCAAAACCAAAGCAAATTGCCTGCACGCTCAGGCGCGCGGCGACATTGCGATCGTCGCGAGCCGAACTTCGCCGCGACATTGCATACGGCCGCCATTCTTCCGTAGTGGCGTGATCCCTTCACACCAGTGCTCGGAATAGCCCACTCTGAGGGCTTGCACGACGCGGGGCGGTCCGATTCGAGGTGGCGGCCCGAGGAGGTTTGCCACGCCGATCCCACTGCGGATGATTTCAATGCCGCCACACTGCCCCGCCGAGGCGCGTCGGACGAAGCACGGGGGACAAGCGCGCCGGCTCCTGGCGTTTGCTGCGATGTATGACGGCGCGAGGCGCACCGAGGCGGCCAAGAGAGGGCGCCGCGAAGGCGCACTTTTTGCTTCCCATCCCGCTCGGCCTACAGTTTCCATTTGTTCGATGGAAACAGAAAGCGCGATCAGTGCCGACATATCGCGCCTTCCCGCTGGACGGCGCCAGCGGCAAGATTTCAACGGCAGCAACGCTTCTTGAATGCGCGGGCGATGGTGCTGCTTTGGCCGAGGCTCGCGCGATAACCCCTAAAGGGCACCGTGTCGACGTCTGGCCGTCGGCCCGGCTGGTCGGCGTCGTGGTTGGCACTGCAGAGGACGATCCTTCAGCGACGGACCGCGCCACTGTCCGATCGGACCGCGCCTGCAACTTCGGCTCTCGCTCCACGCTGGACGACATTGGTGCGGCGAATGAGCCACGAGGATGGCCAGGGTCCGTGTGTTGGTCGTCGAGGACGAGAGCCTGATCCGAGAGCTGCTGGTCGAGATTCTCTCTGGGGCGGGTTTCCAGGTCGCTAGAGCACGACCCGGTCGGACGGAATCGGGGATTTCCCCGACGCGGCTGCAGCCTGATTCACCCTGCGGGCTGGAGCAGGAGGCCAGCATGGATGGCGAAGTCTCTGTCCGAAGACCTGCGGATCAGGCTGATCGCGGCGGTGGATGAGCGAGGCTCCGAGAAGCAATCACGCGACCGTTCCATTTCATCCGGCTGTATCGGGGCAGCCGCGATGCCCCGGCGATGCCCCGCATGGACGTTACGCTCCAGAGAAGCGCGTTCCGACATCTAAGTGACTGAATTTATTGGTGCCGACGGTCAGGATTGAACTGACGACCTACTGATTACGAATCAGTTGCTCTACCACTGAGCTACGTCGGCATCCCAGAGGGGATCGGCGGCGGGTATAATGCCCCCCACCGCCCACCGCAACCGCGCGCTTCCGTGCCGCCGCCGCGGGGTCCCACCTCTCCAGCGGGGCGGAACAGACGCCGGCTCCTCGCGCTTGCAGAAAACCATCGTGCCGCAAGGCGCTCCGACTTGTCGTTTTCCAAGTAGCGCATGTCGTCTCTCCATCACCCCGGCGTCTCTCTGCGCGGCGTCTCTCTGCGCGGCGTCTCTCTGCGCGAATGTTGCGACTGCGGACTCGTGCAGCATGTGCCAACCCTCCCCGCGGGCTCCGTCGCATGCTGCCCGCGCTGCCGGCCGGTACTGGAGCGGCAGCGGCATGATCCGGTGCGGCGGGCCCTCGCGTTCACGCTCGCCGGATTGATGCTGTACGTCGGTCGATCGACGCGGTCGCAGCGCGGCGGCCGGCACGGCGGTCGGGGGCCGCGATCGGTTGCAACACCTGCGGCCTCGTGTCCGAGGCGGCAGGGTCCTGCCCGCGCTGCGGCGCACGCCTGTTCCCGCGTTCATCAGCGTATCGAAGCCCGATAGGTTGGACGGATTAAAGCGCGCGCGAACGACCCAGAAGCGCGCCTGGTCCGTCAGCACGCGTCCAGCCGCGGCGCGCATCTGCACGCGAACGTTGCCCGCAACCTCGTCAATTGCGGAATGCGCGTGCAGTGGCAGACGTCAAACTTCCTGACCGGCCAGCTTCTCGCCGCATTCGTGACCCCAGCCGAGGTCTCGACGGAAGGCACGGAGATTGTACTGCCCGGCGTCCCGGGCGCGCTGGACAGCATCCAGAGCGGTCTCAGCGACCTCGTGGTGAAGCTCGCCGGCCTGCCGCTCGACGATATCGCCAAAGAACCTCGACGACACGCTCCGCGGCGCGAGCGGCGTCACAAACCGGCCGGAACTGAAGGAGGTGCACGACTCCACCGCCGCCACGATGGCGGACGTGCAGCGCTTCGCGCGCAGCGCAAATGCGGGTCTCAGCCGGCGTTTCGCCGTCTGCCGAGCATTGCGGAGAACCTGGAGAGCGGCGTATCGCATGCGAACCGATTACTCGGATCGGTGGACGAGGGCTACCGCCAAAATTCGGAGTTCCGGCGCGAGACGGACCGCCTGCTCAGTCAGCTAAGCGACACCGCACGGTCGCTCCAGCTATTGGCCGATCACCTGAACAGGCACCCGGAATCGGTGTTGTTCGGGCGCAAGGGTCCATGGGGGGCGATCCTCCCGCGGCCGTTCACCCGAAGGCTCTCGTCGATGCCGGGGATGAGGAAGAGCAAGCCCACACCCGGATCGGCGACGACGTTCGAGAAGCTGTCGACCCGGCGGTTGCCGGGCCGGTCCGGGAGCAGCAGCGTGGTGTCGTCCAGCACCGCGACGAAGCCCGGCACGTCAGCGCGCGGGCTCGCGTCGGCATGGCCGTCCGCAACGGCGGTCGCGCGGCAACTCTCCCGGGAAATCCGCGTTCGGAGAGTATCCGCGGTGCAGTTCCCCCCACATACGCCGCGGACAGCGCCGGCGGCGCGGCTCCCTCCCGGCCGCGCCGCCACTCGGCGCGCCATTCCTCACGTGCGCATCGAGACGGTGGACGGCGCTTTGCCGTCCCGCCAGACTCCGCGCATGGAAAAGGGAATCGGCGTGGCTGGCGCCGCGGGCCGCATGGGCCGCCTGGTCGTGGAGGAGATCGCCGCTGCGGGGGTGAGATTCGCCGGTGCGCTGGCGCAGACCGGCGCCCGCGCAGGGGGACAAACGGTCAGAGACATGGGCGAGCTCTGCCGCGTGAGCGACGTGGTCATCGAGTTCACGCATGCGAGCGCCGCCGCGACGCACGCTGAGGTTGCGGCGGCGGCCGGATGTGCCTGGGTGCTCGGCACGTCCGGCCTTTCGGCGGCGGACGAAACCGCTGTCGCGGAGGCGGCGCGGCGAATTCCGGTCGTCTATGCAGCGAATTTCTCGCCCGGGGTCACCCTCGTTCTCGCGCTCGCCGAGCAGATGGGCGCAGCGTTGGCGGCGGATGCCTATGACGCCGAAATCGTGGAAATGCATCATCGCCAGAAGGTCGATGCGCCGTCCGGCACGGCAATCGCGATCGGCCGGGCGGTGGCGGCAGGCCGGGGGCGGAAGCTCGAGGATCTGCGCGAGAGCGGACGCGACGGCCACACCGGCCCGCGTAAGGCCGGCGCAATCGGGTTCGCGGCGCTCCGCGGCGGCCAGGTGGTCGGCGAGCATACGCTGCTGTTCGCCGGCGCCGACGAGCATGTCGCACTGACGCACCGGGCATTCGACCGTCGCGCGTTCGCGACCGGCGCGGTGACGGCGGCGCGGTGGCTGGTCGGGCAGCCGCCAAGCCTCTACTCCATGCGGGACGTGCTTGGGATCGCTCGCCGCTCGGCTTGACCGTCCGGAGCCTTTCGGCCACACACCGCCGCGACCGCCCGTCCGGGGCGGTTTCCCCTCAGCTGCGAGACAGTCGCGATGCGCGATCAAGGCGATTTCCTGTTCACGTCCGAATCCGTCTCCGAAGGCCACCCGGACAAGGTTGCAGACCGCATCAGCGACACCGTCCTTGACGCCTTCCTCCACGCGGACCCTTACGCGCGTGTCGCGTGCGAAACGTTGGTGACGACGAACCGGATCGTCCTTGCGGGCGAGACCCGGGGTCCGGAGACGGTCACGGCTGCCTATCTCGAACACCTCACCCGGCTGGCGGTGCACGACATCGGGTACGATCAGGAGGGTTTCTCCTGGAAGCACGCCGACGTCGAGGTCCACCTGCACGCGCAGTCTTCAGACATCGCCCAAGGCGTCGACGGCGCCGGCAACAAGGACGAAGGCGCCGGCGACCAGGGCATCATGTTCGGCTATGCGTGTTCCGAGACCCCGAGCCTCATGCCTGCGCCGATCTACTACGCGCATCTCGTCCTGCGCCGGATCAGCGAGCTTCGCCGCAACCACGACGTGGCGGTCGAAGGACTGCTGCCGGACGCGAAGAGCCAAGTGACGCTGCGCTATGTCGACGGCAAGCCGGTCGCCGCGACATCGGTGGTCGTTTCCACGCAACATCGCGAGGATCTCGAACAGTCGCAGATCAAGAAGATGATCACGCCGATCATCGAGACGAGCCTGCCGGCGGGCTGGATGCCGGCGAACGGCGAGATATACATCAACCCGACCGGCAAGTTCGTCATCGGTGGCCCCGACGGCGACTGCGGCCTCACCGGGCGCAAAATCATCGTCGACACCTATGGCGGCGCTGCGCCCCATGGCGGCGGCGCGTTCAGCGGCAAAGACCCGACCAAAGTCGACCGCAGCGCCGCTTACGCGTGCCGCTATCTCGCCAAGAACGTCGTCGCGGCGGGGCTGGCGGAGCGCTGCACGCTGCAGATCAGCTATGCCATCGGGGTCTCGCATCCGCTCTCCGTCTACGTCGATTTGCATGGCACCGGAAAGGATGTCGAGGAGGCAAAGCTCGAGAAGACTCTGCGCGAGCTGATGAACCTGTCACCGCGCGGCATTCGCGAGCATCTGCACCTGAACCGGCCGATCTACGCCGTGACCTCAGCCTACGGTCATTTCGGACGCGAGCCGGACGAGGAGAAAGGCACGTTCACGTGGGAGCGGACGGATCTCGTTCCCGAGCTGAAATCAGCGTTCGCGCGCTGACATCCCAGCCGGCGTCGGGGGCATCCGGCGTAAAGCCGCCACCCGATCGCCTGTACGGTCGGCGACGCAGCCACCCGCTTCGCGACCGGCAAGAGCGTCTGATCAGCGAGACGCTCCCGCGCCTGCGTTTGCGCGATGAGGAGATCGCGTCCCCGCCACTGCCCGCCTGGCTCGAGGTCGGCTTCGGCGGCGGCGAACACGCACTCGCCCAAGCGGCCGCAAATCCCGGCGTCACGTTCATTGCCTGCGAGGTCTTCGAGAATGGCATCTGCTCATTGCTCGCCCGCCTCGTCCCCGAAGGCGGCGAAGGTTCGGCGCCGCTCCCGGACAATCTGCGCATCTGGGACGCGGATGCGCGCGAGCTGCTCCGACAGCTTCCGGGGGAGAGCATTCAGCGCCTGTTTCTGCTTTTCCCCGACCCTTGGCCCAAAGCGAGACACGCGAAGCGCCGCTTCGTCCATCCCGCGCTACTGACGGCTGTCGCGCGCGTCCTTGCCGTGGGCGGCGAATGGCGCATCGCGAGCGACGATCCGACGTATCAAGACTGGGTGGACGGGGTGCTTGGGGCGCAGGACCTGTTCCGGCTGGTCAGCCGGAGCGCAGGCGCGCCGCCCGAAAGCCCCGTCGCGTGGCCACCCACCCGCTACGAAGCGAAGGCGCGCGCGGCCGGACGACGGCCGGTCTATTGGACATTGGAGCGTCTCACTTCCGCGTGGATTTGACGAGCCTTGGAAGTCCGGACTTGCCGATTGTTTGGGCAAGGGCTACATAGCGAGTACACCAATCTTGCGAAGATTTGCGGGGGGTGGCCTTCACGGGCCGCCTTTTTCGTTTTGGACCCAGACGCACCCGACATTGACTTACCCCAACACACCGGCCTGGAGGCGAAGGTGGCCGGCATCGTCGCGCCCGCTCTCGCCGGCATGGGTTACGAACTGGTCCGTATCGCGATTCTCGGACGCGAACGCCCGACCGTCCAGATCATGGCCGACCGCGCCGACGGATCGCAGATCTCGATCGACGATTGCGAGGCCATTTCGCGTGCCATGGGCGCCGTGATCGACGTCGCGGACCCTATCCCCGGCGCGTGGACGCTCGAAGTCAGCTCGGCCGGCATCGATCGGCCGCTGACCCGTGTGAAGGACTGGAACCGCTTCGCCGGACACCTCGCACGCGCCGAGCTTGCGGTCCCCGTCAACGGCCGCAAGCGGTTCTCGGGCATCGCTCTCGGCGCCGATGACATCGCCGCCCACATACGGCTCGACGACGGAGCCGAGGTCGCGCTGCCGCTCGCCAATATTCGTCGCGCCAAGCTCGTGCTCACCGATGCGCTGATCGCAGCGACTGCGCCACAAGCTCCCGCCAACTGAGAGGGATCGTCATGGATACCGCCATTGCCCGGCCCGAACTCCTGCTTGTCGCGGACGCGGTCGCGCGGGAGAAGTCAATCGACCGCGAGGAAGTGCTCGAAGCGATGGAGCAGGCCATCCAGAAGGCCGGCCGCGCCAAATACGGGCACGAGAAGGACATTCGCGCGACCATCGACCGCAAGACTGGCGACGTCCGCCTCTCCCGCTGGACCGAGGTCGTCGAGACTGTCGAGAACGAGGAGACGCAGATCCCCGTTCACATCGCCAAGAAGTTCCGCCCCGATCTCGACGTCGGCCAGCACATCGTCGACCCGCTCCCGCCGATCGACTTCGGCCGCATCGCCGCGCAGACGGCGAAGCAGGTCATCGTCCAGCGCGTGCGCGAATATGAGCGCAAGAAGCAATTCGACGAGTTCAAGGACCGAGTCGGCGAGATCGTGAACGGGACGGTCAAGCGCACCGAATACGGGAACCTCATGGTCGAGATCGGCCGCGCCGAGGCGCTCCTGCGCCGCGACGAGCTGATCGCGCGCGAGAGCTTTCGCAACGGTGATCGCGTGCGCGCCTATATCTACGACGTCCGCGAGGAGATGCGCGGGCCGCAGATCTTCCTCAGCCGCACGCATCCGGGATTCCTGGCGAAGCTGTTCGCGCAGGAAGTGCCGGAGATCTACGACGGCATCATCGAGATCAAGGCGGTGGCGCGCGACCCGGGTAGCCGCGCAAAAATGGCGGTCATCAGCCGCGATTCTTCGATCGATCCGGTCGGCGCATGCGTCGGCATGCGTGGATCGCGCGTACAGGCGGTGGTGCAGGAGCTGCAGGGCGAGAAGATCGACATCATTCCCTGGAGTCCGCAGGCCGCGACCTTTGTCGTGAACGCGCTGGCACCGGCAGAAGTGACGAAAGTCGTCATGGACGAGGAGGCCGGACGCGTTGAAGTCGTCGTGCCCGATGACCAACTCTCACTCGCGATCGGGCGGCGCGGACAGAACGTGCGGCTGGCAAGTCAGCTCACGCGCTGGGATATCGACATCCTCACCGAAGCCGAGGAGAGCGAGCGGCGGCAGGAGGAGTTCCGGCGCCGTACAGGGCTGTTCGTCGAAGCGCTCGACGTGGACGACGTTATTGCCGGCCTGCTGGTGACCGAGGGCTTCAACTCCATCGAGGAGCTTGCCTTCACCCCGCTCGAGGAAGTCGGCTCGATCGAAGGGTTCGACGACAGCATCGCCGAGGAGCTGATCCGCCGTGCCGAGCAGTTCCTGCTGCGGCGCGACAATGAATTGACCGAGCATCGTGTGGCGCTCGGTGTGACGGATGAAGTGGCGGCGGTCGAGCCGCTGACGCCGGCGATGCTGGTGGCACTCGGCGAGAAGGGCGTGAAGACGTTGGATGACCTCGCCGATCTCGCCTCCGACGAGCTCGTCGAGATTGTCGGCGCGGCGAATATGGACGAAGCAACGGCGAACGACGTCATCATGGCGGCGCGCGCGCATTGGTTCGAGGGGGGCGAGACCGTCGCCGAGTCGACGGACGCCCCCGGATCGGACGGGGAGCAGGATCACGCCTGACGCGACGCCAGACGACGGTACGTGCGATCCGGAGGGCGAGGAGCGCGAGTCCGGACCGCTGCGCCGTTGCATGGTGACGCGCGAGCGTCGACCGAAGGAGACGGTGATCCGGTTCGTGATCGGGCCGGACAAGACCGTGGTGCCAGACATCGCCGCAAAGCTGCCCGGCCGGGGATTATGGTTGAGCGCCCGGAGCGATGTGATACAAACGGCGTGCACCAAAGGGGCCTTCGCGAGAACGGCTCGAATGAGCGTGACGGTGCCTCCAGATCTCCTTTTCGTCCTGCAAGCGTCGCTTGTCCGACGGGTCGGCGATCATCTCGGCCTAGCCCGGCGCGCGGGGCAGGCCGTCGCGGGGTTTCAGAAGGCGCGGGAGTGGCTGGTTGGCGGACGCGCCGCGCTGATCGTCCAGGCATCGGACGGCAGCAGCGACGAGCGGGTCCGCTTCCTCTCGGGATGGACGGAGAACGTGCCCGTGGTGGCGCCGTTGGACGGCGCAAGGCTCGGGTCGATTTTCGGACGGGATCATACGGTGCATGTCGCGGTCGCGGCCGGTCGCATCGCGACGACGCTCCAGATCGAGGCGGAGCGCCTCGCGGGCCTCACGGGCGGCGGTGCGGATGGCAGGTTGACGGAACGGGACGCGGCGACGCATCCCGAACAGGACGGAGTTAGAGCGGGTATATGAGCGAAGGCAACGATCAGGACGCGGGCAAGGGTCGGCTCTCATTGCGCCCGGCCGGGCGGATGGAGCTGGGCCGCACCGTGGACGCCGGCTCTGTCCGACAGAGTTTCAGCCACGGGCGGTCGAAGGTGGTGCAGGTCGAGGTGCGCAAGTCGCGCGCCCCCGCCCCCGCCCCGGCCGGACGTCCCGCGGCGCCGGGACAGTCGGCTGCCCCGGCCGCCACGCAAGCAAAAGCTGGCGCTGCGCCGGCGCGCCCCGCCGCTGGCGGCGGGCGTTCGGGCCCGGGCGGCCGCGCGCTCACCGCGACCGAGCTCGCGGCGCGGCAGCGCGCGCTGGCCGACCAGCAACGCGACGCCGCCCGTCGCGAGGCCGAGCGGCGGGAACAGGAGAAGATCTCCATTCTCTCGGCCGCCGAGGAAGCGCGGCGGCGGGAGGAGGAAGCCCGTCGGAAGGCCGAAGAAGAAGCGCGACTGAAAGCCGAAGAGGAAGCACGCGCGGCCAGTGCGGCGGCTGAAGCCGCCGCGAAGGCAGCGCGCGCCGATGCCGAGGCCAAGGCAGCGGTTGCCGCGCCCGCATCCGGCGCCGAGCCGGCCAAGCGCGTCGTCCGCCCAGCCACGGCGCCCGCCGCACCCGGGGCCGGCGAGACACTCCGGCTAAAGACGCCGCGGCCCGGCGAGGAGGATGACGAGGCACGTCCCGTGCGCCGCCCCGGCGCGGTCCTGCCGCCGCGCAAGCCGCAGGTGGCCACGCCGAAGAAGGGCGACGGCCGCCGCGCCGGCCGAATCGACGTCCAGGCGGCGATCGAGGGCGAGGACGACCGCGTCCGCAGCCTGGCCTCCGTCCGCCGGCAGCGCGAACGCGAGCGGCGGCAGGCGGAGCTGGAGCTGCTGCGCTCGGATCAGGTGAAGGTGGTGCGCGAGGTCGTGTTGCCGGACACCATCACGGTGCAGGAGCTCGCCAACCGCATGGCTGCGCGCGCGCCCGAGGTGATCAAGGCGCTGATGAAGCTCGGCGTCATGGCGACCATCACGCAGAGCCTCGACGCCGACACCGCCGAGCTCGTGGTGCAGGAGTTCGGCCATCGCGTGAAGCGCGTCTCCGAGGACGACGTGGAGTCCGGCCTCGAAGGCGCGGTGGACGCGGAAGGCGAGCTGATCCGCCGCCCGCCGGTTGTCACCATCATGGGCCATGTCGACCACGGCAAGACGAGCCTGCTCGACGCGCTGCGGTCAACGGACGTCGCGGCCGGGGAGGCCGGCGGCATCACGCAGCATATCGGCGCCTATCAGGTGACGCTGCCATCCGGCGAGCGGATCACGTTCATAGACACGCCGGGCCACGAGGCGTTCACCGCCATGCGCTCGCGCGGCGCGGGGGTGACCGACATCGTCGTGCTCGTCGTCGCCGCCGATGACGGCGTGATGCCGCAGACGATCGAGGCGATCCGTCACGCGAAGGCCGCGAACGCGCCGATCATCGTGGCCATCAACAAGATGGACAAACCGGACGCCAATCCGGACCGGGTGCGCCAGGAGCTGCTCAGCCACGACATCGTGGTCGAGGCGATGGGCGGCGAGACGCAGGACGTCGAGGTGTCCGCCCTGAAGAAGACTGGCCTCGACAAGCTCGAGGAGGCGATCACCCTTCAGGCGGAAATCCTCGAACTGCGCGCCAATCCGGAACGGCAGGCGGAAGGCGCGGTGCTGGAGAGCCGGTTGGATCGCGGGCGTGGGCCGGTCGCGACCATCCTGGTTCAGAAGGGCACGCTGCATCAGGGCGAAATCATCGTCGCCGGCGCCGAGTGGGGCCGCGTGCGTGCGATGCTCGACGACCGCAGCAGTCCGCTCAAGGACGCGGGACCGTCGACACCGGTCGAGGTGCTCGGCTTGGCCGGCGTGCCGAGCGCGGGCGAGCCGTTCGTGGTGGTCGAGAACGAGAGCCGGGCGCGCGAAATCAGCGAGTTCCGCCAGCGCAAGCTGCGCGACAAAGCGGCCGGCGTCACGGCGGCGGCGCGCGGCACGCTCGACCAGATGCTGGCGCGCATACAGGCGGGCGAGCAGAAGGAAGTGGCGCTCGTCATCAAGGCCGACGTGCAGGGCAGCGCGGAAGCGATCCAGGCCACCGTGCTCAAGCTTGCACATGAGGAGGTCAAAGTCCGCATCCTCATCGCGGGCGTGGGCCAGATCACTGAGAGCGATGTGCAGCTCGCGAAGGCGAGTGACGCCGTGATCGTCGCGTTCAACGTCCGCGCGACGTCGCAGGCCCGGGAGCTGGCGCAGCGCGACTCGGTCGATATCCGCTACTACTCGATCATCTACGAGGTCGCCGACGACATCGAGAAGCTGATCCGCGGCAAGGTCGCCCCGAAGGCGCGCGAGAAGTTCCTCGGCTACGCAGAGATCCGCAAGGTCTTCGACATTACCAAGACCGGCAAGGTCGCCGGCTGCATGGTCACCGAGGGCGTGGTCAAGCGCGGCGCCGGCGTGCGGCTGCTGCGTGACAACGTGGTGATCCATACCGGCGAGCTGACACAGCTCAAGCGCTTCAAGGACGACGTGCGTGAAGTCGCGCGCGGGTACGAGTGCGGCCTCTCGTTCGCCCACTTCCACGACCTCCAGGAGGGGGATGTGGTCGAGTGCTACGAGACCGAGTTGGTCCCGGCTTGAGGCACGGCACGGCACAGCACCACTCAGCAAAGGCGCCCTCGCAGCGTCAGCTGCGGGTGGCGGAAGAGATCCGGCACGTGCTCGCCGGCGTTTTCCAGCGCGGCGAGATCCGCGACCCCGATCTCGCCGACGTCGCCATCACCGTGACGGAGGTGCGGATCGGCCCGGACCTGAAGCGCGCGACGGCGTTCGTCACGCGGCTCGGGCGTTCGGACGTGGACGCGAAGCTGCCGGCGCTGCGTCGGGCGACCCCGTTCCTGCGCAGCCAGGTCGCGAAGGCGCTACGGCTGCGCCATGCGCCGGATCTGTCCTTCCAGGCGGACACGAGTATCGACTACGCGATGCACGTCGACGAGTTGCTGCGGGCGCCGGGCGTGGCACGCGATCTGGGCGATCCGCCCGAGACCGCCTGATCGGTTGGCATTCGAATGCGCAACCGAAAGCCGCGCGGCCGTCCCCTCGACGGCTGGCTGATCGTCGATAAGCCGCAGGGGCTGACCAGCACGGATGTCGTGAACCGCGTCCGCCGGTGGTTCGGTGCGCAGAAGGCGGGGCACGGCGGCACGCTCGACCCCCTGGCCACCGGCCTGCTGCCGATCGCGTTCGGCGTCGCGACCAAGACGGTCCCCTACGTGATGGACGGCACCAAGCTCTACCACTTCACCCTGCGCCTCGGCGAAGCCCGCGATACCGATGACGCCGACGGCAAGGTCATCGAGACGTGCGACGTCCGCCCGACCGACGCGCAGATCGACGACGCCCTCCCCGCCTTCCGGGGCGACATCAAGCAAATCCCGCCCGCCTTCTCCGCCGTGAAGGTCGCGGGCGAGCGCGCCTACGATCTCGCCCGCGCGGGCGCCCCGCCGACGTTGGAGCCGCGGCCGGCGCGCGTCGACCGGTTCGAGATCGTCGAACGGCCGGATGCGGATACCGTCGTGTTCGAGGTGCAGTCGGGAAAGGGTGTCTATATGCGCTCCCTCGCCCGCGACATCGCCCGCGCCTGCGGCACGGTGGGCCATGTCACAGCCCTGCGCCGGCTGCGGGTCGGTCCGTTCACGGAAACGCAATCGATTCCGCTGGACAAACTGCAGCCCGCAGACGATACCCCCGCCACTTCCCCGGACTTCCTCCTCCCCGTCGCGACCGCGCTGGCCGACATCCCGGCACTGGCCCTGACGGAAGCGGAAGCCTTCGGCCTCAGTCACGGCCAAGCCATCAGCCTGGTCGCGCTCATGGGCCGCATTCCATGGACGACCGACCCCGCCGGCGGGTTGGCTCGGGCGATGGCGGGGAGTCGCGTGATCGGTCTCTGCCGCCTGGAAGACGGATGGCTGAAACCCGAACGGCTCCTGTGAGCGGTCGCGCGGTTCTGCACTCGAACCCAGGAGAAATCGATGTCGATCACCGCTGAGCGCCGGACGGCGCTCATCCACGAACACGCCAACGCCGCCAACGACACGGGCAGCCCGGAAGTGCAGGTCGCCCTGCTCTCCGAGCGCATCAGCAACCTGACCGAGCACCTCAAGACGCACGCGAAGGACTTCCATTCGCGCCGCGGCCTGCTGATGCTGGTCGGCCGCCGCCGCCGGTTGTTGGACTATCTGAAGAAGAAGGACCAGCGGCGGTACGAGTCGCTCATCGGCCGCCTGAACCTCCGCCGCTGACGCCGCCCGCCCATAGCCTTACTCGACATGCGGACCCATATCCGGGTCTGCATTCGCATCCCGCGCCGTGGTGGCGCGGGAACACCGCCGTGATGTCGGCGGACCGACCGACGACCGATCCATCGCCCGGGCAGATCAGCCGGACATGCGACGGCGTTTCCGGCCACATGGCGAGGCCATGCCACAACATGGCCCATCGCGGCGTCCGCGCCGCCCCCATGCCGCCCGAGACGCCGTTGTCCGACACCCGATCGGGGGACGAGCGTAGTTCGGCCCACGCGTCACGCTCGATTGGAGAACGACGAGCTGATGTTCAATTACTTCCGCAAGGAAATCGACTGGGGCGGGCGCAAGCTCGTCCTCGAGACTGGCAAGATCGCCCGTCAGGCCGACGGTGCCGTGGTGGCGCGCTACGGCGACACCATCGTGCTCTGCACGGCGGTCGGCGCCAAGGACGCCAAGCCCGGGCAGGACTTCTTCCCGCTCACGGTGAACTACCAGGAGAAGGCCTTCGCGGCCGGCAAGATCCCGGGCGGCTTCTTCAAGCGCGAGGGGCGCCCGAGCGAGTCCGAGACGCTGATCAGCCGGCTGATCGACCGTCCGATCCGCCCGCTCTTCCCCGAGGGCTTCCGCAACGAGGTGCAGGTCATCGCGACCGTGCTGAGCCATGACCTCGAGAACAACCCCGACATCGTTGCGATGGTCGGCTGCTCGGCGGCGCTCACCCTCTCGGGCATCCCGTTCTTCGGCCCGGTCGGCGCCGCCCGCGTCGGCTACATCGACGGGCAGTATGTGCTGAACCCCACAGCCGACCAGATCGAGAAGAGCAAGCTCGAAGTCGTCATCGCCGGCACGACCGAAGGCGTGCTGATGGTCGAGAGCGAGGCGCAGGAGCTGTCCGAGGACGTCATGCTCGGCGCGGTCACGTTCGGCCACGCCGAGTTCCAGCCGGTTATCCAGGCGATCATCGAACTCGCCGAGCACGCCGCGCGCGACCCCTGGCCGCTGCCGGAGCCGACCGAGGAGCACAAGGCCCTCGCCGCCCGCGTCGACGCGCTCGCCCGCGCGACGCTCGCCGAGGCGTACAAGGAGCACGACAAGCAGGTCCGCCACGAGAAGATCGCGGCCGCCAAGAAGGCGGCCGTCGAGGCGCTTGCCGTCGAAGGGCTGCCGGCGGACGACGTGCGCGGGATCCTGCACGATCTCGAGGCGGACATCGTCCGCAACGCCATCCTCGACACGGGCCTGCGCATCGACGGACGCGACACCAAGACGGTGCGGCCGATCGTGGCCGAAGTCGGTGTGCTTCCCCGCGCACACGGCAGCGCGTTGTTCACCCGCGGTGAGACGCAGGCGCTCTGCGTGGCCACGCTCGGCACGGGGCAGGACGAGCAGGTGATCGACGCGCTCGCCGGCGAGTACCGCGAGCACTTCATGCTGCACTACAATTTCCCGCCCTACTCGGTAGGCGAAGCGGGCCGCATGGGCTCGCCGGGCCGGCGCGAGATCGGACACGGGAAGCTCGCATGGCGCGCCATCCACCCGCTGCTGCCGTCGAAGGAGAAGTTCCCGTACACGCTCCGGGTCGTCAGCGAGATCACCGAGAGCAACGGCAGTTCGTCGATGGCGACGGTGTGCGGCACCTCGCTCGCGCTGATGGACGCGGGCGTGCCGATGGCGCGTCCGGCGGCGGGCATTGCGATGGGGTTGATCAAAGAGGGTGAGCGCTTCGCCGTGCTCTCCGACATCCTGGGCGACGAGGACCATCTCGGCGACATGGACTTCAAGGTCGCCGGCACCGACCAGGGCGTCACCAGCCTGCAGATGGACATCAAGATCACGTCGATCACGACGGAGATCATGAAGGTGGCGCTCGATCAGGCGCGCGACGGGCGGATGCACATTCTCGGCGAGATGGCGAAGGCGATCACCGGCGCACGTCACGACGTCGCCGTCAACGCGCCGCGCATCACGATCATCAGTGTGCCGAAGGAGAAGATCCGCGAGATCATCGGCACCGGCGGCAAGGTGATCCGCGAGATCGTCGAGCAGACCGGCGCGAAGATCGACATCGACGACGACGGCACGGTCAAGATCGCGGCCAGCGAGCAGGAGAAGGCGCAGGCGGCGATCGACTGGATCCGAGGCATCGTGGCCGAGCCGGAGATTGGCGTGATCTATAACGGCAAGGTGGTGAAGACGGCCGATTTCGGCGCCTTCGTGAACTTCCTCGGCTCGCGCGATGGGCTCGTGCATATCAGCGAGTTGCAGCAGGGACGCGTGAACAAGACGTCCGACGTGGTCAACGTGGGAGACGCGGTGAAGGTGAAGGTCCTCGGCTTCGACGACCGCGGCAAGGTGAAGCTCTCGATGCGCGTCGTCGATCAGGCGACCGGCGAGGACATCACCGACAAGGTCGGACCGAAGGGCGGCGGGCGTGAGCGCGGCGAGCGTGGCCGTGACGGCGAGCGCGGG
Source organism: Acetobacteraceae bacterium (assembly GCA_036265085.1). Classification (GTDB taxonomy): domain Bacteria; phylum Pseudomonadota; class Alphaproteobacteria; order Acetobacterales; family Acetobacteraceae; genus DATAPS01. Next base: position 23,692 of record DATAPS010000263.1, read on the forward strand.
CGCGACGGCGAAATGCGCGACCCCGCTCAGCAGCCGCAGCCCGAGGTGACGCAGGTGGACTGAGCCTGGCTGCCTCCCCCCTCGCGGGGGAGGCAGCCAGACGCTGCTTTGCAGGCAGAACGTTCCTCGTGTTGCTTTGAATGCGTGTCAGCGGCCGGGCGCTGCGTTACAAGCCCGGTTTGGGCGACCTCGGTCCGCATTCGCGGCCGATCAAGAGGTGACGGACGGCCATGAAGACGATCAACGCGATCCGCATGGGTGGCGTCGAGGTGCTCCCCATCGTGGAGGGCGGCAAGGGCGTGTCGATCTCGACCGGCGTCACCTCAGGCCACTGGGCGGCGTCCGGCGGCGTGGGCACGTTCAGCGCGGTCAACGCCGACAGCTACGACGAGACCGGCAGTCTGATCCCGCAGCTCTACTTCGGCCGCACGCGCCGCGAGCGGCACGAGGAACTGGTCCGCTACGCCATCGCCGGCGGCATCGAGCAGGCGCAGCAGGCACATGAGATCGCGGGGATCGCCGGGCGCATTCACGCCAACATTCTGTGGGAGATGGGGGCTGCCGAGCGCGTCATCACCGGCGTGCTGGAAGGGGCGCGCGGCCTCATCCACGGCCTGACCTGCGGCGCCGGGATGCCGTATCGGCTCTCCGACATCGCGGCCAAGTTCAACGTCCACTACTACCCGATCGTCTCCTCCGCGCGCGCCTTCAATGCGCTGTGGAAGCGCGCCTACCACAAGGCGGCCTCCCTCCTCGGCGGCGTGGTCTACGAGGATCCCTGGCTCGCCGGCGGGCACAACGGGCTTTCCAACGGCGAGGACCCGGTGAAGCCCGAAGACCCCTACCCTCGCGTCGTGGCGCTGCGGAAGCTGATGCGCGATTTCGGCCTCGGCGACACGCCGATCATCATGGCCGGCGGCGTGTGGTGGTTGGAGGAGTGGGAGGACTGGATCGACGACCCCGATCTCGGCCCGATCGCCTTTCAGTTCGGCACCCGTCCGCTGCTGACGCAGGAAAGCCCGATCGGCAACAACTGGAAGCAGCGACTCCTGACGCTGAGGGAAGGCGATATTTTCCTCAATCGCTTCAGCCCGACCGGATTCTACTCCTCGGCAGTGAACAACGGCTTCATCCAGGAGCTGCGCGAGCGTTGCGACCGGCAGGTCGCCTACACGACC
>DATAPS010000264.1:0-1626 GCA_036265085.1 Acetobacteraceae bacterium
TGATCCCCGCATCGTATTTTGCGGGTACATCGGGAATTCCGTTCGGTTCGAGAAAGGCAATAAGCTGACCGCCGCCGACATCGAAAAACATATGCCGCAGGTGGCCGCCTTCTTCGATCGTTATCGTATCGGCGACAACCGACTTGAAACCCAGCACGCCCTCGTAAAACGCGCGGGTCTTGTCGAGGTCGAGGGTAGAGAGGCCAATGTGTGAGAAGCCGCTGTGAGCCATGGTAGTTACTCCTTGGAGTTGAGATCCGAAATCGAAACAGGCCACGCCGTTCTTTCAGGCGGCGGCCGGGACGGAAGCCGCCTCAATCCGACGCATGATGTTCGGTTCACGCAGCCGCTGATGAGGCTCCAGCAGCTGGGCGACTTCGATCATCGCGCGGTGGACGACCGGATCGGCGACGGCGGCGCGGAAAAGAGCCGCCTCGAACTGGCGGGCTTCCGCGAAATTTTCGGGCCGTTCGCCGCGCGTCTGGGGGAAAGCAAGATCGGCACTCGTCGACATCGTCCAGGGCGTCTCGAGCACCGAGGCGATTTCGGCCATGAACCCAGCCTGCACGGCCGCGATGGGATCCGAGTCCGCCGCCGCCCGATACAGCACATCCTGAAGCAGGAGGGCCTGTTTTCCGGCTGACGACATGCCCTGGCCGTGGATCGGGTTGAAGCGGCAGAACGCGTCGGCGACCGGCAGCAGGCCGCGGGGCAACCTCGGCAACCGTTCGAAATGCTTCCAGGTGCTCACCGGGAAGCGATAGTGGCGAATGCCCTCAGACGGCTCGGCGTGACGCAGCGCGTTGTAAAGCGTCGGCGTGATCAATGAGCGGGATGCCTCGAGAAAGGCGTCCCAGGTCTCGATCCACGCCGTTGCGCTATGGTCGGCGATCGCTGTGATCCAGCGTCCGCTTTCCGTCGGCACGATTATCGCGTGCAATGCGAGGTGGGGCGGGTCGGGCAGCGTCAGCACGGCCTTCCAGTCGGCTGTCGCATCGGGAGGCATCTCGACCACGGCCGTCGCGTAGGATATATCGACGCCGATCTCCGTCATCTGCGGCCGGTCCCAGCAGAGGGCATCGAGCAACGTCAGGGTGGGCGCTCCGCGACCGGATGCGTCCACCACCAGATCGGCGTCGAGCGTCTCAAAACGCCCCGAGCCGCTGATAAACTGGACGCCGCGCACGCCCACGCCGCCGGCGGCTGGCACGATCCCGATCACCCGGCTTGCCGGCCGCAGCGTGATGTTCGCGAGCGCCTCGGCCCGACGGCGCAATATCAGCTCGATCAGCGGCCGCGTCGCGCAGAGCACCGAGATCCCGAAATCCCGCTTCGGCAGCACGCCGACATCCGGCCGCTCGAACTGGACATCCCGCGCGAACGTGACTGGGACAGCGCCGGCTGCGGCGAGGTCGCGTTTGAAATCGGGGAATATCCGATCGAGCGCCCGGAGGCCGCCGGCGAGCAGACCATGCGGGTGCCGATCCTGCGGCGTGCCCGACCGCGATCGGGCCCATGTGGCCAAGTCGTCGCGCTCCAGTACGTCAACCTGGTCAAAGGATTTGGCCAAGGCGCCAGCGGCCGAAAGCCCGCCAATTCCGGCGCCAACCACAATCGCCCTGCGGC
>DATAPS010000265.1:0-6702 GCA_036265085.1 Acetobacteraceae bacterium
CGGGCCAGCACACCCGCCCGGCCCCGCTCGGGTGACGCCGGGATTTCCCGCTGCGAAAACCGAGCTGATCGGTCGCGAGGCCGAGCTGCGCGACGTCCTGGCGCTGCATGCCGACCATCGGCTTCTCACGCTCGCCGGTCCGGGCGGGATCGGCAAGACCACCCTCGCGCTGGCGGCTGCGCGGTGCCTCGCGCGGAACTACGCCGGCGCCGTGGCGGTGGCCGATCTGACCCCGCTCGATGACAGCGATCTGGTCGCCCCAGCGATCGTGGCGGCGTTCGGCCTGCAGCGGGTGCCATCGACAGTCGCATTCGGGGAGATCGTCGCCTCGCTCGAGCGCACCCGCCTTCTCCTCGTGATCGACAACTGCGAACACGTTGTCGAGCGCGTCGCCGAAATCGCCGAGGCGCTGCTGCAAGCGCCCGAAATCCGGCTGATCGTGACCAGCCAGGAGCCGCTGCGTGCCGCGGGAGAATGCGTCTACCGTGTTCCCCCGCTCGCGACAGGCGAGGATGGCCTGAGCGGGTCCGGCGCGCTGGACCTTTTCACGGCCCGCGTCCGGGACGCCAATCCCGACTTCGCCCTGCACGGCGAGTTGCGGGAGACCGTCGGAATGATTTGCCGCAGGGTCGACGGCATTCCGCTTGCCATCGAACTCGCTGCGTCGCGCGCTGCGCTGATCGGGCTGGAGGGGGTCGCCGCCGGGCTCGACCGGCGCTTCGAGTTGCTGCGCGGCGGCCGCCGCACTGCCGCACCGCGCCACCAGACGATGCGCGCGGCGCTGGAGTGGAGCGTCGAGCTGCTCAGCGTGGCGGAGCGCCACGTGCTCGGCCAGCTCGGGGTTTTCGCCGGCAGCTTTCCGCTCGCAGCCGCAGAGGCGGTGGCCGCCGGTCCCGACGGGACGGGCGAGGTGGCGGCCTGCGTTGCGAACCTCGTGGTCCGCTCACTCGTCAGTCGAGAGCCGGCATCGCACGAGACTCGCTATCGCCTGCTCGAGACCGTCCGGGCCTACGCGCAGGAGCAGCTGGCGGAGCCGGGTGCGCCGGCCGCGCAGGCGCGTCATCTCAGGTTCTATGCGATGCGCATGGTGCGCGCCGCCGACGAGTGGCACGTGATGCCGATCGAACGGTGGATGGCCGTCTACGGCCGCGATCTCGACAATGTTCGCGCGGCACTGCAGTGCAGCCTGGCGACGCCGGATGCCGATCCGGCCGACACGGAGGTCGGGGTCCAGCTCGCGGCGGCGTCAATGCCGCTCTGGCTCGAGGCGTCCCTCCACGCCGAGGGGCGGCGCTGGGCGGAGCGGGCGCTCGCGACCGGAATGGCGCAGCCCGATCAGGAGCAGGCCCTCCAGATCGCCCTCGGCACGGTGTTGCTGCACACGGAAGCGAGCCACCAGCAGGCGAATCTCGCCTTCCGCCGCGGCCTCGAACTCGCCGAGACCGGCGGTGAGATGGAGGAGGCACTGCGGGCGCTCTACGGGCTCTGGGTGCAGGCGCTGCGTGACTGGGACTACGAGCACGCCCGGACGCTCGCCAGCCGGTTTCGCGATCTGGCGGGGCGGCGCGGCCAAGCAGACGACATCGCGGTCGGCGATCGTCTCGTCGGCACGTCGGAGCACTACCTGGCGCGGCAGGACTCCGCGCGTCAGCGGTTGGATGCGTGGTTCGCAGCACTGGACGCAATCGGCGCGAATGCCCGCGAGTCCCGCTTCGGACTCGACCAGCGAGTTGCGGGGCTGACGTCCTACGCGCGCGTGCTGGCGCTCCAGGGCGAGCCCGATCGGGCGACCGCGCTCGCTGAGCGCGCAGTGAGGGAGGCCGAGAGCCTGTCGCGCGAGGCGTCCCTCTGCCACGCGCTCGGGGAGCAGTGCGTCATCGCCCTGTGGACGAAGGACCTCGACACGCTCGGCCGCGCCGCGACCGCATTGTCCGCCAAGATCGGTCGGCATGGAATGCCGTTCTGGCGCCCCCATGTGCTGGTCGCCCGGGCCGTACTCGCGGGACTTGCCGATGACCGACGTGCATCGGGGATGCTGTTGGCGACTGCCGTGCGGGACGTCACCATGCGTCGTTTCGATCTCGTCTACCCGTCGCTCGCGGCCCACGTTGCCGACGGCTTCCGCGCGAGCGGCCGGATCGAGGAAGCCCGCGGCCTGCTCACGCAGGCGCTCGCGCGTCCGAATCTGGTACAGCGCTGGAATACACCCGACCTGTTGCTTTCGCGCGGCGCGCTGCTGCTCGAGCGCCGCGACCCAGAGACCGAGGCGGCTGCGGAGCGCGATTTCCGCGCGGCGCTCGAGCACGCCAGGGCGCAGTCGGCAGTGCTCTTCGAGCGTTGGGCCACGGCGGCCCTCGAGTCAGTCAAAGCCGGCCGGTCGGTGGCGGGCGACACGGGCGCCCCACCAGGAGACGCAGCCCGGGCGCATCGTCCGCGCCGTGCTAAAGCGAAAGACGCGATGGCCGGAGAGGCTTAGGCGACCGCATGGATCTCTCGCTTGCAGAACAGGACGAGTCTCGCGTGAAGGAAGTCGACGGGCTGACGAGATGGATGAGCAGTCATGGCATGGCGGAGACCACGCGGCGGTTTCGAGACGCGGTTGCCGAGCAGCAGATGACGGTGTTCGCAGAGATAGATCATGCTCGCGCCGCCGCGGAAGCGGGCCTCACGTTGCTGCCTATGCAGGTCTTGTTCTTCGGCAGCGCCCGCGCCGGCACGCCGCTCATGCAGTCCGCCCCGACGGTCGGTATCGACTTGCCGCTGAAGGCGCTTATCTGGAGTGATGCGGAAGGCGGCACGTGGCTGGCCTACAATGATCCCGGGTGGCTCGCCGCTCGCCATAGCGCGCGCCGTGGCAACGACCGCGTGCTCGCCGACATGCGGAAGGTGCTTGTCGCCCTGGCGGAGCGGGTAACGCAGCTTGAGACGAGACCGCCCGATCACAGGCGGGGCGAGACGCACTGACTTTGCCCGGAAGCCCTGATCGGCGCACCGGGCCGCTCCGCCTGATTGCAGCGGCGCCACTCGCCCGGTGTTTCGCCGGTGATCCGCCTGAAGACGGTGGTGAAGTGGGCTTGCGTCTGAAAGCCGACGCTGAGTGCGGTCTGGACCAGCGACATCCGCTGATCCCGTATCAAGGTCTTCGCGAACTCGATGCGGTAGTGCACCAGATAGGCGTGCGGACGGAAGCCGGTCGCGGCACGGAACTGGGCGGCGAAATGCATGCGCGACAGACCGGCGGCGGAGGCGAGGTCCCCGAGCGAGATCCGTTCCGCGATATGGGACACGATATGCCCCTGCACGCGTCGCAAGCGCCATTTCGGGAGGGCGTGGACCGTGCACGCGGGTCGCCATGAGGTGAGGACGCGCGTGACGATCGTTTGCGCCACGCTCTCCTGATATTGCGGGTCGCAACCGTTGCCGCCGTCGATCAGCGTGCGGGCCAATTGCGCGGCGAGTGGATCGTGGCGGTGCAACCCGTCCAGCTCGAGGTTTGCCTCGATGGCGAGCGCGGCACGGCGATCCTCGAGACGGTCGGCCGCCACGTGGAAATGGATGAAGTCACAGGGACCGTGGAACTCTGCGTCCAGGACTTGCCCGGGTTTGGTTACGTGAATCATGCCGACCGGCACAGTGCCTTCGCTCAGGGTGTCCGCCCCGGAGATCAAGCTCATTTTGACGCCGCGGAGGGCGACGCCGATCACGTAGCGATCGACCGGAGTGACAGCTCGTTCCCGCCGTCCGAAGCTGCGTGGATCGACCCAATGGGAGATGAGAGTCCGCCCATCGGGCGCGGCATCGACCAGCGCCCCGAGATCCCGCCAGCGGCGCTCCTCGAAGACGCCCGGAGCCGACGCGCGCCTCGCTTCGGGTTCGACGGCCAGCGTCCAATCCTGGGTCGGCGCCTCTTCATGCGACGCAAGGTCGAGCATGTCTCCCTCCATCCGTTTGCTCAGTCGGCCACGTCCTTCGACGCACGCATGATGCAGCCGACGACCGGCGCATGCTCGTCGATTGGAGGGAAGCTGTGTGAAGAGTGGTAAACGACGCCTGTTAACGATGATCGCCGCCGTCACGGCGAGGGGGCGCTGCCGCCAGGGTAGGCCGGCGTGCATATCTCCGTGCTTATTGGATAGAAACCTCAGAGCACGAAAGACCGGCCGGGCCGCCCGGCTCACAAAAATCGCCGTCGGCGCGACGCGGCCCACACGGGCGCCGCAGAGTGGGCGCCGCAGGATGAAGGGGATGTGATGCGTACGCTCGCGTGTATCCTCAACGACGAAGCTCCTGCTTCCTTTGGCCGCTGGACGAGCGCGTTGGATGCGGCTTCGAGCACGCCGAAATCGCGAAGAGACGCCGTGCTCCTGGGGTTCGGGTTTGCGCTCGGGATTGCGAGCGCCCGTTGGCTGCCGGTTGACCTCGAGAGACCCGCCCCGGTTCGACGGTCCGTCAGTTCCGACCCGCGAACTCGACAAGGCGCCAGATTCCGTGAGGCATCTGTCCGGACATAGTCGCCATTCTCCGAGACACGGCACCGCACCTCGCCGCGCGATGCGGGGAGAGGGGGCCGAGAGCAGGGCGCGGGCCGGGTCGAGGGACGGCGCTGTTGGCGCGCTCACTCCAGGAGCGGCTGGGCCAGGTGCGGCTGGGCCAGGAGCGGGTGGGCCGGCAGCGGCTGGGCCAGGAGCGGCTGCCCGTAGCGGGTGAGATAGAAGCGGAACGGCCGATCGCGGGTCCCGGTGAACGGCGGCGGGTCCCAGGGCGGCGGCGGCAGGCCGGCGGCCGTGGCGGCTTTTTCGGCCGCCACCATCCGGGCGTGGGCGGCCCAGTCCACGGTGACGACATCGGCCTGCGACGGCAGCCGCAGCAGGTCGGGGATCTCGTGGATGCCGAGCATGCGGCAGAGCGGACGCAGGATGCGGCCCATGCGGCGCGGCTCGGCGGCGATCCTCGCCTGCATCTCGGGGTCTTCCAGCAGGCGCTGCAACTCGTCGCCGTTGTGGCCGGCGATGGGGACCACCCAGCCCCAGCGATCCTTCACGCCGTATTCGGCCAGGGGATTCGGCCCGACCTTCCGCACCGAAGGTTTGCGCGTCCGTCCCTGCCCCGGCTCCGGCAGTTTCCGCAGCGTGCCGGCCTGGATGCGCTCGACGAGGGTGACGAAGCGGCGGCGGAGGTTTTGCAGCCGCAGGGCGATCAAGTTGAGCAGCGCCCCGGCGACCGCCGGGCCGAGAATGGAGTCCGCCCGATACCGGCTGCCGAGCCCGTGCAGAACGACCTGGATGACTCTGCTGAAGCGGTCGGCGAGGGGAGTCGGTGCGGCTGTGTCCATCCAGGCATAGAAGCACAGATCGGGGGTTGTGGGCAAGAAGTTGTTCTGTGAGAGTCGTGCGAAATCGATGTTATTCGAGCGTCACAACAGGATGTGCTTCGGCTAACCCGCCATTGCGAGCCGACGAAGCCGGCGTGGCGCTCCGACCGGTGTACGGTGCGCCTGGAGCGCGTCGCGTCGCTCCCTCGCGGTCACCGAGCCGATTCGGCCCAAACACATCACGCTCCTGGGCGATAAGTTCGGTCGGCTTCAACAATGGAGCCGGTACGGTAGCATGTCCTGTCCACGTCTCTCAGGGGTTTGAAATGGCGAAATTCAGAGCGATCGTAGCGAACGTTGCGTTCGCTCTCAGCTTGACGACGGCCGGTTGCGCATCCTTTCTTACCGCGGACACCACACCGCTCCCGGATTCCAAGCTCGAGCCACTTGGCGCCGAGCGCATCTCCAGGGGTGGCTACCGGGTCGATTCTCTCGCTGGATCGAAGGACGCGCCCGATCTCCTTGTGATTGTTGCGTTCTCGGGCGGCGGCAAGCGCTCAGCGTCGTTCGGATACGGCGCACTCAAGGGCATGCGCGAGGTTACGGTCCCAACAAGCAATGGGCCGAAGCCGTTGCTCGACCAAGTGGACGCTATGAGCGGCGTCTCAGGTGGAAGCTTCCCGGCCGCATATTACGGCCTCTATCATGACAAGATGTTCGGCCAATTCGAGCAGGATTTCCTCTACAGCGATACCAACAGCTACATCTTCGGCGTCTATTTGCTGCCGTGGAATTGGACGTGGCTCGTCGATCCGAGCATCGGTACGAACGATTTCATGGATCGTGTCTACGACCGCACGATGTTCCATGGCGCCACTTACGACGATCTGCAGGCGCACGGGCGGCCGCTGATCGCCGTCGGTGCGACCGACATCTCGTACGGAACGCCCTTCCTGTTCACTCAGGACACGTTCGATCTGATCTGCTCGGACCTGTCGGTCTTCCCGCTCTCCCGGGCCGTCGCGGCATCCAACGGTTTTCCCGGCCTGTTCTCCCCGGTCACGCTGACCAACCGCGCCAAAGCGTGCGGCGGACGCACGCCGGGTTGGCTGCGCCGGATCAGCCCGGAAGAGCAAAGCAACCCGCTCTCTCGTGTCGGGGTCGCCGCGGTACGGGCGCGCCGTTATCTCGACGCCGACCGCACGACTTATCTGCATCTCTCGGATGGCGGCGTGTCGGACAACCTCGCGATGCGGGCCGCAGGCAGCACGATGCAGACGCTGTCGGCCACAGATCTGCAGCAGCGCGGCTTCCTCCAGCTGCGGCGCGTGTTGGTGATCAGCGTCGACGGCCAGGGAACGCAGGACAGTTCGGTCGCGCAGCGCAGGTTC
>DATAPS010000266.1:0-3981 GCA_036265085.1 Acetobacteraceae bacterium
CCTGTCGTGCGACCGGACTCCCCGTGTTTCAGACAGTCGGAAAGTCGCGGTTGCGCCTGTTACCTGGGCGCGCGTCCACCCGCGAAGCGCACCATGAGCAGCTGGTCGAGATATTCTTCCCCGGTTTTCAGGGCGCGCGGCTCGATGCCGTAGGTGTCGAACCCGAAGCCACGGTAGAGCCCGACTGCCGCGTCGTTGCCGCGGACCACCGTCAGCGTGACCTGCTCGACGAAGCCGTCCGCCGCCGCGACCGCCGCGCCGATGAGCGCCGCGCCGACGCCGCGGCCGCGCGCTTCCGGCAATACGAAAACGCCCCAGAGGAATGCCTTGTGCCGCCGTTTCGCGCCGTCTTCTTGTTTCAGCCCCGCCATGCCGACAATGACCCCGCCAAGCGAGCCCGCGAAGACCGCTGAGGTCCGGAGCCGTTCCTCGAAGTCCCCCGGCGGCCGTGCCGCCTCGCTCTCATAGGTAGAACCGAACGCTTCGGGCGCGCCCTTCAGCGCCGCCAGCCGAATCGCACGGTATTCCGCGGCATTCTCGGGCGCGAGCCGCCGCACCTGCACCTTGGTCACCACGTGGTCGGTCCTACGATCCGCCGTCGAGCCGAGCCCGCAGCTCCGCCACGACGGCCTCAAACATCTCCGTGGTCAGCTTGCGTGTCGAGGTGTTGTAACGAGAGACGTGATAGCTGTTCGCCAGTAGCCGGCCGTCCGGCAGCGTGTGCGTTGCCCCATGGCGGAAGCGAATCCGCGCAGCCGGAATACCGTACGCCTTCAGCACGGCCGCATGGGCGAGCACGCCGAGCACCAGCACGATCCGCACATCCGGCAAGGCGTGCAATTCGGCCGCGAGGAAGCGGTTGCAGGCGGCGATTTCGCGCGATTCGGGAAGGTTCGCGGGCGGGACGCAGCGGACCGCGTTGACGATCCGGCAGTCGTGGAGCGTGAGGCCATCCGCGGGGTCAGCCCGGTATTCACCGCTGGCGAGCCGGAAACGGAGGAGCGTGCGGTAGAGCAGTTCGCCGGCGTGATCGCCGGTGAACGGCCGACCGGTGCGGTTGGCGCCCTTGAGGCCAGGCGCCATGCCGACAATCAGCAGCCGCGCGTGTGTCGGCCCGAAGCTTGGAACTGGCGCGTTGAACCAGCCGGGATTCGCGGCGCGGTTGGCGTCGCGATACGCCGCGAGCCGGACGCAGAGCGCGCAGGCGCGCGGCGGGGTGTCGATAGCGACGCCGCCGAAACCGTCGTCGGACACGTTCTACGGCCGTCAGGCCGCGTCGGGGTCCGCCGCGTAGGGATCCGCCGGCGTCTGCCGCAGCGGGCGCGGCACGCGGGGCTCCATCTGCCGCCGCGTGAATTCGGGCGCGATTTCAGCGAGCTCAAGGAATTGGTCCGCCTGGCGGCGCAATTCGTCCGCCGCCATGGGTGGGCTGGTGCGAATGGACGAAACAACGGAGACGCGCACGCCGCGGCGCTGCACCGCCTCGACGAGCCGGCGGAAATCGGAGTCGCCGCTGAACAGCACTGCATGGTCGATTCGCTCGGCCAGCTCGAGCATGTCGATCGCGAGCTCGATGTCCATGCTGCCCTTCACGCGGCGGCGCCCCGTGGCGTCGGTGAATTCCTTGGCGGGCTTGGTTACCAGTGTGTAGCCGTTATAGGCGAGCCAATCCGTCAACGGCTTGACGGGCGAATATTCCTCGGTCTCGATCACCGCCGAGTAGTAATAGGCGCGTATTACGTGGGCTTGGCGGCGGAAAAACTCGAGCAGGTTCCGGTAATCCACATCGAAACCCAGATTGCGCGATGCGGAGTAGAGATTGGCACCATCGATGAAAAGAGCGACGCGCTCGTTAGGCAGGAAGTGCACGGAAAGACCTTTCAGGCATCCCTTTGGTGAAAGCGACCGGGCGAGTAGCCCTCGATTCGCTTGTAATAGAGCGATTTTTTCGCGACCGATAGATGAAAATGCCGATCTCGCACTAACACGATGATACTCGTCGCTATCGGCGCCAACCTCCCCGCCCAGAATGGGCGGACGGCTCTGCTCACTTGTCGAGATTCGCTCGAAGCGTTGTCGGGGTTGCCGGGAGTTCGCTTGGCGGCCGCGTCGCCATGGTACCTTACGGCGCCGATGCCGCCGGCTCCACAGCCGGATTACGTCAACGGCGTCGCCTTGTTGATCGGGGAGATCGCGCCTGACGCGCTGCTGGCCCGCTTGCAGGAGATCGAGCGGCGCGCCGGGCGCGTCCGCGGCGCACCCAACGCGCCGCGAACGCTCGACCTCGACATTATCGCGATGGGCGGTCTGGTCAGGGATGCACCGGACCCCGTGCTGCCACACCCGCGCGCCCACGAGCGCGCCTTCGTGCTGCAGCCGCTTCGCGACGTCGCGCCCCACTGGAAGCACCCGGGGCTCGGGCGCAGTATCGAAGAACTTCTCGCGGCACTGCCGCCGCAGGACATCCGGCGGTTGCAATAGCGCGAATCCTTGCCTTTGCCGGACCGGCGGCCTATCTCTGGCGCTTACCCTTATGGCTGCCGGAGATTTAAACGGATGGCGCGCGTCACCGTCGAAGACTGCGTGGAGAAGGTGCCTAACCGGTTCGAGCTGGTTCTGCTCGCCGCACAGCGCGCCCGCAACCTCAGCCGCGGCGAGGAGATCACGCTCGACCGGGACAACGACAAGAACCCGGTCGTCGCCCTGCGCGAGATCGCCGAAGAGACCATCACCGTCGACAAGCTGGAGCAGGACCTGATCAAGTCGCTGTCCCGCGCGCCGGAGCCCGAGCCGGCCGACGAAGAGGTGCTCGACCTGATCCCGACCGACCAGAACATCTTCGGCCTGCAGGAAATCTCAGCGGAAGAAGAAGCCGCGACCCTGCCGATAGAGGGCGAGGAGCTCTCGCCCGAGGATCTCGAGGCCGCGATCGAGGCCGAGCTCGGCGGCCGCGGCCGCCGTTAGCGCTCCGTGACGCGCGGCGCTCCTGACGATCGGCGTGCCGCGCCGGCCCGACTTCCGGACGGCACGACCGGCGGGGCCACCGCCTTGGCCGAAAAACTGAATACGGCCGATCTCGCCATTCAGGACCGTGCGCGCGAGCGCGTCGCGACGCTCGCGGCGTCGCTGTCGCGCGACGACCCGAAACTAAACGCAGGAACAATCCTGCAAGCCTACGATGTCGCCGCCGCTGCGCACGCTGCGCAGAAGCGGGACAACGGCGATCCCTACATCACGCATCCCGTCGCCGTCGCGGAGATCCTTGCCGGCTATCATCTCGACACCGCCAGCATCGTCACCGCGCTGCTGCACGACGTGATCGAGGACACGTCGATCACGCTACCGGAGCTGGAGCGCCGCTTCGGCCGGACGATCGCCGGACTAGTGGACGGGGTCACCAAGCTAACCCGCCTCGAGCTGCAATCCGACCGTACGAAGCAGGCGGAGAACTTCCGCAAGCTCGTGCTCGCGATGAGCCGCGACATCCGCGTCCTAATCGTCAAGCTTGCCGACCGCCTGCACAACATGCGCACGCTGCACTTCGTCAAGGAGGACGAGCGCCGGCGGCGCATTGCGCGCGAGACGATGGAGATCTACGGGCCGCTGGCCGAGCGCATCGGCATGGAGGCGCTGAAGACCGAACTTCAGGATCGGGCCTTTGCGCAGCTCGAGCCGGAAGCCTCGGACACGATAAAGGCGCGGCTGAATTTCCTGCGGGGACAGGGCGCGGACCTCATCGAGGAGGTGCGCGAGGAGCTCACCCGCGTCTGCACCGAGGCGGGCATCACGGTGATCGAAATCACGGGGCGCGAAAAGTCGCCGTTCTCGATCTGGGAGAAGATGCAGCGGCGCAACGTGCAGTTCGAGCAGCTCTCGGACATCATGGCGTTCCGAGTCGTCGTGCCGACCCGCGAGGCCTGCTATGCGGCGCTCGGGGCCGTGCACGCCGCCTATCCGGTCATAGCCGGGCGGTTCAAGGAC
>DATAPS010000267.1:0-1676 GCA_036265085.1 Acetobacteraceae bacterium
CGGATCGACGAACGGCGCATTGCCGGTCGCGAGATCCGCGGCCAGCCGTCCCGCCGCCGGACCAATGCCGAAGCCGTGCCCGGAGAAGCCGGTCGCGATGACGAGGCCCGGCATCGCATCGGTCGTGCTGATGACCGGCACCGCGTCGGGCGTCACGTCGATCAGACCGGCCCATTGCTGCAGCACGCGAATTTCCGACGCGCCCGGATAGAGCTGTTTCAGCCGATCCACGGCGCGCGTGTTGCGCACCTTGTCCGGCGCCGGATCGAGCACGCGCGTCTTCTCGAAGGGCGACGGCCCGTCCAGCGTCCAGCGGCGCGGCGTCCGGGCTTCCGCGATCAGGCGGTCGTTCACCCGTAGCCGCACGCTCCGTTTGCTCGCTCGCGCGAGCGGCAGGAATGACGCCATCAGCCGGATCGTGTCCGGCACGATCGGCACCGTCGTCGCGGTGCCGTCGGCGATGTTGTAGCCGCCATCGAGGCGCTTGCGATACGCGAAGTCGCCGACCCATGCGCTGCTCTCCGGCAGCCCCTCGACGGGCGCGGTGCGCGCGCATGTCGACAGCACTTTCAGTTGCGGCAGGTCTATGCCGAGCGAGCCGCAGAACAGCCGCGACCACGCGCCGCCCGCCAGGATGACGCCGTCGCAGGCGATGCGCCCCTGTTCGGTGACCACGCCGGCCACGCGACCGCCGCTGATGTCGAGCCCGCGCACTGCGCAGTTGGTCAGGATCGTCGCCCCGAGCCGCCGCGCTGCCTGTGCGATCGCCGGTGCCGCCTTCTGCGGCTCGGCCCGCCCGTCCGTCGCGTTGTACAGCGCCGACGGAAACCGCTGCGCCGCGCCCGGCAGGAGAGCCGCGAGCTCGTCGCCTTCGACGATGCGCGAGCCGATCTGGTAGGGACGGGCCTTCTCAAGCCACTCCTCGTGCTTCGCGCGCTCTCTGGCGTTGGTTGCGACGCTCAGCACGCCGCAGGTGCGAAACCCGGTCTCCGCGCCGACTATCTCGTTCATCCGCTCCCACAGGCGCAGGCTTTCCATGATCAGCGGGATTTCGCGCTCGTCGCGCCCGTTCTTGCGCACCCAGCCCCAGTTGCGGCTGGACTGCTCGCCAGCGATCTCGCCCTTTTCGCACAGCGTCACCGCAAAGCCCCGTTGCGCGAGCGTCAGCACGGCGCTGGTCCCGATGATGCCGCCGCCGATGACGACGATCCCAGTACGCGCAGGCGCCTTCTCGTCGCTCGGCACCGGATCGACCTGTGGCCCCATGCAATCCTGCTCCAATGACGTGCGCGATCGCTGAAACTCTCGTCCAACTGTTTCAGGCCGGCAAGCTCCGCGAAGCGTCCGGCATGCCCAACGCCGGCGCGAGCCGCAGATCGTCGCGGATGCAGGCCGACCAGTGACCTCGCCCCAGCTCGCGCAACGGCGGCACGGCGGCGGCGCAGGCCGCAATCGCGTAGGGGCACCGCGTGCGAAACGCGCAGCCGGATGGCGGCGCCAGCGGGCTCGGCAGATCGCCGTTCAGGATGATCCGGCTCCGCCGCGCCTCGGGGTCGATCTGCGGCACTGCCGAGAACAGCGCCTCCGTGTACGGATGGCGCGGCGCGAGAAACAGGTCCGCCGTGGCGGCAAGCTCGACGATCCGGCCGAGATACATCACGGCCACCCGGTCCGCG
>DATAPS010000268.1:0-7827 GCA_036265085.1 Acetobacteraceae bacterium
CCCCGACCTGCTGAAGCTACCCTCGCAGGCCGATGTCGTCACCGTCAACTGGGCGGCGGTCCGCAATATGGTGGAGGCCGAGAAGGCCGCCCAGGCCGCCGGCCTGCCGCCGCCGGTCTGGCCGCAACCGCCGCGGCCGGCGCGGCGCAGCAAGCACCCGTTCCCGCCGTTCCGCTTCTACATCACGAGCCACGGGCCGCCGCTGCGGGCGCAACCGCTGCTCGAGTGAGCGCGCCGCCCGGTGCCGCTCCCCGCAGATGAAGAGATGCGCGTCGAGCCGAAATCATCGGGCTCCGGACGCGCCGCCGTCCCGTGTCCAAACGCTCAATTGGTTCCGATATCGGATCGTCACGCATCAGCGACATCTATCGCTTCGAGAAGTCCACGAGCGCGGCGAATCCCGTCTCGGTCCCGAATGCGAGCGTCGCGCCATCCGCGCTCCACGCCAGCGCGGAAACAGGACCGCGCCCCGGAGCGCACACCGGCAGCACCCGCTCGCCGGGGATATCGGCGAGCACCACGAGCCCGTCCGAGAATCCCGCCGCCACCGCCTCATGCTGCGGATGGCAGGCGACCATCGTGCACGTCACGCGGTCGCCGCCGGCGAGCTCCTTCGGCGCCCTGCCCATCGGGCCGCCGCCGAAGAACGGCCACATCACGACGCTCTCCGCCCCGGACGACGCGAGCCATTTCCCATTCTTCGTGAAGGACAGTGATTTCGTCTTGGAGGGATAGCCGGACATGCGCATGTGCTGCCCGTCGCTGAGCCGCCAGCCATGCAGCGCATTCTCCTGCATCGCGGTGACGACCGCGTCTCCGTCGGGACTGATCGCGATCCCGGTGTGGCTGCCCTTCCACTCCAGCTTGCGCGGATTGTCGCTCTTCGACGCGACGAACCACACGCTCGCGCCGTTATAGTGCGACGTCGCAATCCGCTTGCCCCTTGCGTCGAACACCATCCCCGTCACGGTGGACGGATGCTCAAGCGTCTTCAGCGCCGCGCCGTCGCCGTCATGGAGATGCACGCGCTTGCCGACCGCGCAGGCCCGCAGCCGCGTCTTGCCGTCGCCGAAGCTGGCGACCTGCTCGACCCACTTCATCCCGAACGTCGCAAGGTCGCTGAGTGCGCCGTCGCCGCCGATGCGCCGGAACGCGCCGTCATCCCCGCCGCTGAGAAATCCGCTCTCGCCGGCATCGCCGCACAGGGCGAGCACTGCGCCGTCATGCGCATCGACCCTCCGCCACTCCGTCTCACCGGGCGCCGCGAGCCGCAAGCTGCCGTCGCCGAGCGCGAAGGCGGCGCACCCGGTGCGATCGAACGCCGCGGCGACGACGAAGGCTTCGAGGCTCTGGCTGACCCCCCGTTGCTCGAGCAGCGTATCGGCGGAGGCGAGACCGCTCACCCGTCCGCCTGACAGCTCTCGAAGCCGCGGCGGAGCTGCGGGCGATTCAGGTTGCGGCCGATGAACACGATCTTGCTGCGGCGATCGTCGCCCTGCTTCCACGGCCCGATGAAGTCGCCGTCAGCGATCATGTGCACCGCCTGGAAAGCGAAGCGGCGGTCGTCGTTCTGATAGGCGAGGATGCCCTTGGTCCGCAGCAAATCGGGTCCCTTCATCTGCAGGAGCTGTCCGATCCACGCATTGAACTTCTCCGGATCGATCGACTTCGACAGCTCGAAGCTCATGCTGGACACGTCCTCGTTGTGTTCGTGCTCGTCGCTGTCGAGGAAGTCGGGATTGTTGGCCAGCACGCGCTGAAGGTCGAACGCGCCCTGATCCAGGATCTCGGCGATCGGCACGTTGGCCTTCGTCGCGCGATGGATCGTCGCAAACTTGTTGATCTTGCGGATCAGCCCCTCGACCTCCGCCAGCTCTTCCGGGGTCACGAGATCGGTCTTGTTCAGCACGATCACGTCCGCGAACGCGATCTGATCCGCGGCCTCCGAGCTATCCTGCAAGCGTTGCGGCAGATGCTTGGCGTCCACCACGGTGATGATGGCATCGAGCCGCGTGCGCTCGCGCACCGAGTCGTCGACGAAGAATGTCTGCGCGACGGGTGCCGGATTCGCGAGGCCGGTCGTCTCGATGATGATGCCGTCGAATTTTCCCCGCCGCTTCATCAGCCCGCCGACGATGCGGATCAAATCGCCGCGCACCGTGCAGCAGACGCAGCCGTTGTTCATTTCGAACACTTCCTCGTCGGTGTCGACGACGAGGTCGTTGTCCACGCCGAGCTCGCCGAACTCGTTGATCACCACCGCATATTTGCGGCCGTGATTCTCGCTCAGGATGCGATTGAGCAGTGTCGTCTTGCCGGCGCCGAGGTAGCCGGTCAGCACGGTGACAGGCACTTGGTCGGCGTCGGGTCGGGTTTCGGACATCGGGTGGACTCCCAAGGATGTCCGCTCATATAGGCCGCGGCCGACCGGCGGAAAATCGTGCCATGGCTGCATCCCGGAAGGCGGTGAGCTGCGGGCCGACCTGCGCCAGCTCGAAAAGCCTTGCCCGGGCGAGTCCTCCAGCCGCCAGTTTGACACGCCGTTCCGGATCGCCGGCCAGTCGCCGGATCGCGGCGGCGAAGCTGGCGGGATCATCAGGATCGACCGCGACGGCGACATCGCCTGCCACCTCGGCCAGCCCGCCCCGGTTGGAGCACAGCAGCGCCGCCCCGCACGCCATCGCTTCCAGCGCCGTCAGCCCGAACGGCTCCGGCCAGCGGCTCGGCACCGCGACGATCGCCGCCCGCGCCATCGCCGCCAGCACCTCGCCATGCGGCCGATAGCCGTGCATCACCACGCCCGCCGCCGCCGCCCGTGGCCGGAGCGCGCGCAGGAACGGCGTCTCCGGATTGTCCGGCCCGAACCGGTCGCCGCCGATCATCTCCACACGCCAGCCGGGCAGGTGGGGCAGTGCCTCGGCGCAAGCTGCCACGAACCCGTCCGCGCCCTTGTCGGCCACCACCCGCCCGGCGAACAGCACGACGTTCTCGCGGATGGCGGCGGGGGGCGGAAGCTCGGCGGCATCCAGGCAGTTCGGCAGCACGATCGGGGACCTCGGCGCATCCGCGATGCCGTCGAGCAGGCAGCCGGCGAGATAGGCCGACGAGGTCGCAACACCCGCAAGCCGGTCGAGCAGCTCCCACCGCTCCGACGGCTCCTGCGCACGGCGCATCCCACGGGGGTCGTTGTTCAGGATCAATGTGACGGCGCGGTGCCGCTCGGCGAGGATCAGCGCGAGATCGGGCCTGTTGTGCACCTCGACCAGATCGGCGCGGAGCGCATCGGCCGCGTGTGCGATGGCGCGCCCGTAACGTCCGATCTGGGTGACCGGCCAGCGAGCAGGCCGCACAGGGACGAACGGCACGTCACGAAAGGGTGCCCCCGGCGGAGCGGTCCCGAACACGGTGGCGTCGTCATCGCCATCCCATTTGGCATGCCGTCGGGCGAGCAAGCCGATGGCCCCGCTCGCCCCGGGAGAAAAGGCCTCCCGGGGCGGCAACACGATTGCGACGCGCCTCACGCACGGAGCGATACCGCATCGCCGCAACCTTGTCAGGCAAGCCGGTCGGTCTGCGGCGCGAGACCAAGGGACCGGAGCGCCGCGGCGCCGTCTGTGCCGTCACCGTCGGTCGATGATGGCACGTTGCTTGCCCAGCAGC
This sequence comes from Acetobacteraceae bacterium, assembly GCA_036265085.1. GTDB lineage: Bacteria > Pseudomonadota > Alphaproteobacteria > Acetobacterales > Acetobacteraceae > DATAPS01. The sequence goes on from DATAPS010000268.1 coordinate 3,661, forward strand.
CGATCTTGCAGGTGCTGTCGTCACCCACCGCAGCGACCCGAGCATGGTCCACGGCACGGTCCGCACGGGGCGTCGCGTGCGCGGCGGCGCCGGACAGAGCGGCGACGGCGGCGAGGATCAGAATCTTCTTCATCGTCTTGCTCCGTTCGCTCGGCCCGCTTGGGGGCGGATCCGCTATGGCTGTGATGCGGACCATGCCCTGGGGCGGCGGGGTCTGCTCTGAAGCGCTTCACCGCACAAGCGGCCGTTGACGCGGCCCCGTCCGCCTGTATGTCCGCCGCATGATCCTGCGCCGCGTCGCCCTCGTGACGATCGCCTTCGCCGCAACGCTCGCCGTCGGCGCGTTGTTGGTCGCCGTGCTGGCTGTCGGCGGATGGACCTGGTGGAAGCTCGGCATCCTCGGCTGCTTCGTCGTCATGACGCCGTGGCTCGGCCTCGGCCCCGGCAATGGGCTCATCGGCTTCCTCGTGCTGATCGGAGCACGCCACCCGGCCCGCGCCGTCCTCCCCGTCTCCGGCGACATCGAGACCGGTCCGGTGACCGCACCGACCGCGATCGCAGTGACGATCCGAAACGAGGCCATGGAACTCGTGCTGCCGCCGGTGCGCGCGCTCCTCGACGGTCTCGACGCCTCCGGACAGGGCGGCTGCTTCACGCTGTTCGTGTTGTCGGACACGCAGGACCCGGCCCTTGCGGCTACCGAGGCGGAGGCTGTCGCACGCTTCGCAGCCGCCGGGTCGACGCCGGGGCGCATCCGCTATCGCCGCCGCACCGGCAATGACGGCTTCAAGGCCGGCAATGTGATGGACTTCCTCGACCGACTGGCCGGCGGGTTCGAGCTCGCGATCATGCTGGACGCGGATTCGCAGATGTCGGCGGATGCGGTGCTGCGACTGGTGAGGATCATGCAGCGCGCCCCGCGTCTCGCGATCGTGCAGCACCTCACCGTCGGGCTGCCGGCGCTCGCCCCCCTTCCGCGCTTCTTCCAATTCGGCATGCGGGCGGGGATGCGGACCTGGGCGACCGGGCAGGCGTGGTGGCAGGGTGCGGAAGGGCCGTACTGGGGCCACAACGCGATCATCCGGATCGCGCCGTTCCGCCAATACTGCCGCCTGCCTGCCTTGCCCGACGGCAGCCGCATCCTCTCGCACGATCAGGTGGAGGCGGCGCGTCTCTGCGGCGCAGGCTGGGGCGTCTGCGTCTGGGCGGAGGAGACCGGATCGTACGAGGCGAACCCGCCGACGCTGCCGGAATTCCTCCGCCGCGACGAGCGCTGGATGGCGGGCAATCTCCAGTATCGGCATCTGCTGGCGATGCCGGGCCTGCGGCCGCTTGGGCGGTGGCAGCTTCTGCAGGCGATCCTGCTGTTCTCCGGCGGCCCTTGTTACACGGCGATGCTGGCGCTCGCCGCGGTGGGGATCGCGACCACGGGGGCGGTCCACGTGCCCGCGGGGCGACTGCTCGCGCTCGCGCTCGCCTGGCCCGCGGCGGTTTATGCGCCGAAATGGCTTGGCGACGCGGAGGTCCTGCTGTCGCGGCGGCGGCGTGCGTCCTATGGGGGCGCCGGCCGGTTTCTCGCCGGCGTCGCGGCCGAGACGGTGTTCACGCTGCTGCTGGATGCGATCGCGCTCCCGCACAAGACGCTCGGCATGACCCGCCTTGCGCTCGGCGTGCGGGCGGGATGGGCGCCGCAGAACCGGCGCGCCCGCGGCGTGGGCTGGCGCGAGGCCGCGCGCATGTTCTGGCCGCACACGCTGTTCGGGATCGCGGCGCTGGTGCTGCTGGCGACGGGGTCGCGCGCGGCGGCGCTGTGGCTGCTGCCCTTCGTCGCCGGGCTGCCGCTGGCGATCCCGTTCTGCGTGCTCACGAGCAGCGGCACGGTCTCCGCATGGCTGCGGCGGCGGGGGATCGCGGCGATCCCGGAAGAGATCGCGCCGGCTCGCCACCTCCAAGCCGAGCGCGCCGGTGCCGCCGCGCCGGCCACGCCCGCTGCTATGGCGTGACGCGGCGCCGTTCGCGCCATTCGGCCGCGCTCTGGCCCCAGATATCGGCGCGCTGGTCGCCGTACGGCGGAGGCAGCCGGCCCGGCCCGCGATAGCGCGAGCCCAGGCGCGCGGCCACCGCGGAGGAGGGGGTGTTCTCCGGCGAGATGACGTGGATGATGTCGGTCCAGCCAAGCGTGTCGATCGCGAAGTCCATCGCCGCCGCCGCCGCTTCGGTCGCGTATCCGCGGCCCCATGTCTCCGGCAGCAGGCCCCAGCCGATTTCGGTTCCCGGCCAGCCCTCGGGCCGCAACGGTCCGACACGGCCGATCCAACGCCCGCTCGAGCACTCGATCACGGAGAAATATCCGTAGCCGCGCAATGCCCAGCTTCCGCGCGCCATCGCCATGCGCTGCCAGGCGACCGGCCTCGGTTGGCAGCCGCCGAGGTGCCGCATCGCCGTCTCGTCGCACATGAAGGCTGCCCAGCCCTCGAGATCGGCCTCGACCGGCGGCCGCAGCAGCAATCGTGCGGTCTGGACGACCGGCTCGATCATGCCGGCACCTCGTACTGCGGAATGAACCACGCCTTCGGCTCGCGCGCGGCGGCGTCATACCATTCCGTAACAAGCGGATGCGTGCGGACCGCCTCGCAATAGGCGCGGCTCTCGGCGGCAAGCTCGGGCGCGTAGGTGAGAAAGCGGCAGACGATCGGTGCATACATCGCATCCGCGTTGGTGAAGGCCGCGCCGAATAGGAACGGGCCGCCCGCACCGAACCGCGCGCGCGTCTCCCGCCAGATCGTCTCGACGCGGGCGATATCCGCCAAGGCCCCCGGCGTCCGCCCCGCCCCCTGCGCATGCCGGAACAGGCTCATCGGCATGTTCGCGCGCAGCTCGCGGAAGCCGCTGTGCATCTCCGCCGCGATCGCGCGCGCTTGGGTGCGGGCGGTGAGGCTGTCCGGCCAGAGCGCCGGCGCGAACTCGGCGCAGTACTCGCAGATCGCGATCGACTCCCACACGCGGTCGCCCTGATGCTCGAGGTAGGGCACGGTGCCAGACGGCGTTTGCGCCTTGACCGCCAGGGTCGATCCGCCCGCCAGCGGGATCAGCACTTCCTCGACGTCCAGCCCGGCAAGCTTGACCGGGAGCCAGCCCCGCAGGGACCAGGAGGAGTAGCGGCGCGTGCCGATGAAAAGCTTGCCGTTCGGCATGGCAGATCTCCTGCGGGAAACAGTTCGGTTCTGACACGCTTGCGCCCCGGCCGGCAAAGGCGCGAGTTTGCCTCGACGACGACAGGAGCCGCCCGATGAACGACATCACGACGCCCCGGCCGAACGACCTCGACGCCTTCTGGATGCCGTTCACCAACAACCGCGCCTACAAGCCCGCGCCGCGCATGCTCGCCCGCGCCGAGGGCATGTTCTACTTCTCCAACGACGGCCGTGAAGTGCTCGACGGCACAGCCGGGCTCTGGTGCGTCAATGCCGGCCACGGCCGCCGCGAGATCACCGAAGCGATCCAGAAGCAGGCGGCAGTGATGGACTTCGCGCCGACCTTCCAGATGGGGCACCCGATCGCGTTCCGGGCCGCGTCGAAGATTGCTGAAATGACGCCCGAGGGGCTCGACAAGATCTTCTTCACCAACTCCGGTTCCGAGAGCGCCGACACCGCGCTGAAGATCGCGCTGGCCTATCACCGCGCCCGCGGGGAGGGGCAGCGGGTGCGGCTGATCGGGCGCGAGCGCGGCTATCACGGCGTCGGCTTCGGCGGCATGTCGGTGGGCGGCATCGGCGCCAACCGCAAGCAGTTCGGCGCGCTGCTGCCCTATGTCGATCACTTGCCCCACACCCACGCGCCCGACCGCAACGCCTTTACCCGCGGCGAACCCGGATACGGCACGCATTTCGCCGACGCGCTCGAGAGCCTGGTCGCGCTGCACGGTGATACAATCGCGGCCGCGATGGTCGAGCCGGTCGCCGGGTCGGCCGGCGTGCTGATTCCGCCGAAGGGCTATCTCCAGCGTCTCCGCGAGCTGTGCGACAAATACGGCATTCTCCTGATCTTCGATGAGGTCATCACCGGCTTCGGCCGGATCGGCACGCCGTTCGGGAGCGAGCGCCTGGGGGTCATCCCCGATATGCTGACGATGGCCAAGGGCCTGACCAACGCCGCCGTGCCGATGGG
>DATAPS010000269.1:0-5647 GCA_036265085.1 Acetobacteraceae bacterium
CGACCTGCTTGCTGATCGCGACAAAGATCGCAGCCGAGGTCGCCGGCGTACCGGTCGAGAACGTGCACGTCCGCAACGCCTTCCTCGGCGGCGGCTTCGGACGGCGCGCGATCAACGACGAGCTGCGGCAGGCGGTCGCGATCAGCAAGCAGGTCGGCGCGCCGGTCAAGCTGGTGTGGACGCGCGAGGAGGACATGACGCGCGACCGCTATCGCCCGCAGGCGGCGATCCGCTTCCGCGCGGGCCTCTCCGGCGACGGGCGCGTGGTGGCGTGGGACATGCGCACAGCGGTCGGGTCGATCAGCCGCTCGCTCGGCTGGAGCAAGGTGCCGAGCGGCGTCGAGAACAGCGCGGTCGAGGGGCTGGCGAACTGCCCCTATGCGTCATCCGCGGTGAATGTCGATTGCATCCTGAAGAACACGCACGTGCCGGTGATGTTCTGGCGGTCGGTCGGCAGCAGCCAGAACGCATTCGCCATGGAGAGCTTCGTCGACGAGCTCGCCCACGAGGCGGGGGAGGACCCGGCGGCGTTCCGGCGCAAGCTGCTGGCGGGGCGTAGCGATTTCCTTCGCGTGCTCGACATGCTGGTGGAGAAGTCGGGCTGGGGCGGGGTGCTGCCTTCGGGTTGGGGGCGCGGCATCGCCATTCACGAGAGCTTCGGCACGATCGTCGGCGAAGTGGTCGAGGCGTCGGTGAGCGGCCGTGGGGACGTGCGGGTGCATCGCGTTGTGGCGGTGGTCGATTGCGGGCACGTGGTCAATCCGCGGACGGTGCAGATGCAGATCGAGTCCGGCGTGGTCTACGGGCTGACCGCGGCGCTCACCGGCGAGATCACGATCAAGGACGGGCGGGTCGAGCAGACCAATTTCGACACCTACGAGGTCGCGCGGATCGCGGATTGCCCGAAGATCGAGACCTATTTCGCGCTCTCGGGCGGCGGGAAGTGGGGCGGCATCGGCGAGCCCGGCACGCCGCCGATCGCGCCGGCGATCGCCAACGCGGTGTTCGACGCGACGGGGACGCGCGTGCGGTCCCTGCCGCTCAAGAATGCGCGTCTGACGGGCCGGGCGTAGGCGGCACTTCTTCCTGCTCTCTCTCCCCTTGCGGGAGAGGGTCGGGCTGGGTGGGGGGGTCCGCGAGATCCCGGGGCGTCTCCCCCTCACCCCGGCTCTCTCCCGCGAGGGGAGAGGCGATTAGCGACGGCGGCTCCACGAGCAGATCCTCCCGCCGCGGCAGCTCGCGCAAATCCTTCAACCCGAACTGCGCAAGAAACGCCTCGGTCGTGCCCCAGAGCGTCGGCCGGCCCGGGCTTTCCCGCCGCCCGCGGGGGGCCACGAGATCCGCTTCGAGCAGCACGTCGAGCGTTGCCTGTGCCAGCGACGCACCGCGGATCTGCTCGATCTCCGCGCGCGTCACCGGCTGATGATAGGCGACGATCGCCAACGTCTCCATGGCCACGCGCGGCAAACGGCGGGGCACCTGGATCACCCTGCGCAGCGCGGGCGCGAGGTCAGCCGCGGTGCGAAATTGCCAGCCGCCGGCGACCTCGACCACCTCGACCCCGCGGCCAGCATAACGCGTGCGGAGCGCCGCCACGGTCGCCTCGACATCGGCGCCGTCGGGAAGCAGCTGCGTCAGCGCCCGCGGCCCAACCGGCTCGGCCGCCGCGAACAGCAGCGCCTCGGCGAGCCGGACGTGTTCCTCCTCGCTCACGGCTGCGCCTCCCGGCCGGCGCTGATAAGGATCGGGGCGAAGGCCGCGTCCTGATGCAGCCGGAGCTCGCCGTGGCGCGCAAGCTCCAGGCCGGCGACGAGCGTGCTGGCGAGTGCTGCGCGACGCTCGAGCGGTGTGCCGAGCCGATCGGGGAGGAAGCGCTCCAGCGACGTCCAGTCGGGGAGCGAGCCGACAAGGTCCGCGAGCCGGGCGAGTGCCTCCTTGATGGTCCAGTACGTGACTGGCGCCGGGCGATAGGTACGGCCCGCAGCGGCGCGATTCTGGGCGGCGAGATAGGCGCGAATCAGGGCGGGCATGTCGGCGGCGATGCGACTGCGGTCGACGTCGGTGAGGTTCTCCGGCGCGCCGCGGGCGAACACGTCGCGGCCGAGCGACGGCCGGGCGGCAAGCCAGGACGCGGCGGCGCGGACGGCCTGCAGCGCCTCGAGCCGAGCGGCGAGCGTTTCGGCGGCAAGCTCACCCTCCTCCGCCGCTTCGGTCCCGGCGGGGAGCAGCAGGCGCGACTTCAGCCACGTGAGCCACGCGGCCATCACCAGCCAGTCGGCGGCGAGCTCCAGCCGGACGCGGCGCGCGCCCTCGACGACGGCAAGGAATTGTTCGACCAAGCCGAGTATCGAGATGCGCGCGAGATCGACCTTCTGGGAACGCGCAAGATCGAGCAACAGGTCGAGCGGGCCGTCGAAGCCGTCGAGATGCAGGACGAGCGCGTCGGGGGGTGCCGACCCGGACTCAGGTTCCGACATTGTGGCCGGCGAGCTGGAGGACCAGGCGGAGCGCACCGGGGATCAACGCCCCCAGCGTCTGCCGGACCGGGTCGAAGGGGATCCCGATGTCGCGCAGCAGGCTTGGCAGCAAAAAGACGACCAGCATGACGATGAAGATCCCGGCCCGCTCCAGCCGCGCCCAGGCGATCGCCATCGGCAGCGGCAGGATGCCCACCGCGATCCGGCCGCCGTCAAGCGGCGGGATCGGGATCAGGTTGAACAGGCCGAGGCCGAGGTTGACGATGATGAATAGCCGGATGAAGTCGAGCCCGACCTGCGCGCCCGCATCGGATAGATACGGCAAGCCGTAGAGCGCGAGCGCCCCGACCCAGGCGAGGAAGAAGTTCATGACCGGGCCGGCCGCCGCGACCACTGCCATCATCCGCCTCGGGTTGCGGAACCGTCTGGCGTCGACCGGCACCGGCTTCGCCCAGCCGAACATGAACGCGACATGGCCGATGGTGAGCAGCTGCCCGATCAGCAGAATGCCGGGCAGCAGCAGCGTGCCCACCGGATCCACATGCACGAGCGGATTGAGCGAGAGCCGCCCCGCGACCTTGGCGGTGTCGTCGCCGAGCGCCCAAGCGACGTAGCCGTGCGCGGCCTCGTGCAGCGTGATGGCGATCACGATCGGAATCACCGCGAGCGCCAGTGTGAGCAGCATCTGGTTCATGCCATCAAGTCCGTGCGTTCGCCGGAGAGCGCTTCGGGATCGAGCGCGGTGCGTCCCTCCCGCGCCCATGCCGCCGCCGCCGCGAGCCGCTCGGCGGCGTGCGGGCTCAGCGCGGGCACGGCGTGCAGCACGGCAGCAGTGCCGGCCGCGTCTCCCGGACAATAGAGCGCGATGTCGCAGCCGGCCGCGAGCGCACGCTGCGCGCGCTCCGCCGGATCGCCCGCGAGCGCGTGCATCGCGAGATCGTCGGAGCACAGCACGCCGGTGAACCCGATCCGGCCACGGATCACATCCTCTATCACGATCGGCGACAGTGTCGCCGGCACGTCCGCGTCGAGCGCGCGATACACGACATGGGCGGTCATGAGCCAGGGCAGGTCCGCATTGGCGGCGAACGGGGCGATGTCGTCCGAAAGATCGGACGCCTCGACGATCGGCAGCTCGTGATGCGAGTCGACCTGGGCGCGGCCATGCCCCGGCGCGTGCTTGCCGACCGCCTGCACGCCGGCGGCGCGCAACCCCTCCGCGAAGCAACGGCCCAGGCGCGCGGCGACCGCCGGTTCGCGGCTGAAAGCGCGGTCGCCGATGGCGTCGGTCGTGCCGTCATGGCTCACGTCGAGCACCGGGGCGCAGACCACGTCGATCCCGCCCTGCGCGCACTCCGCGCCGATCAGCGCGCCCGACAGATAGGCGGCCCGTCCGGCGCGGTCCGGCGGCAGCGCGCCAATGCTCTGAGCGGAAGGATGCGGGCGCCAATGGGGCGGCCGCAGGCGAGCGACGCGGCCGCCCTCCTGGTCGATCATCACGACCGCTTCCGCACCCATGACGCCGCGCAGCTGCGCGGACAGCGCGGCAAGCTGGGCAGGGTCCGCGATGTTGCGGGCGAACAGGATCACCCCCGCCGGCGGATATTCGCGCAACAGAGCTGCTTCATCGGGCGCGAGCGTCGGGCCGGCGATGCCGACGATCGCGGCACGGGGCCGGGGCGGTGGGGACATGCGGCATATCTAGTATGGCAACGCGGCCAAAGCACCTAAGCCGGGAGCCGGCCACGCAACACGTCGGCCATCCGCTCGGCGATCGCGACCGTGGTCAGGTGCGTGTTGGCGCGCGGCACGCCCGGCATGATCGAGGCGTCCACCACGCGCAGCCCGGTGCAGCCGATGACCCGGCACTCAGGATCCACGACGGATCGCGGGTCGTCGGCCGCCCCCATCCGGCACGTCCCGCTTGCGTGCTGGGCGTCGGAGCATTCGCACATCAGCCACGCGTCCAGGGCCGCGTCGTCGAGGTCGTCTTCCACCGAGATTCCCGAATTGCCGTACTCGGCCCGCTGCGCCACCGCCGCCACCGCGTCATGGCGGCAGATCGCGCGCAGGCGCCTGACGCCGTCTCGCATCCGGACGAGGTCGCGTTCATCGGACAACATGCGCTCGTCCACCGTCGGATCGGTCCCGGGATCGGCCGTCGTGATCGCAACCCTCCCCTGGCTGAAGGCCTGGTAGACGGACACGGCGATCCGGCCCTGCGACATGAGGTCCACCCCCGACAGCGTCGCCGAGCTCCCCGCCAGATTGCCCGCGATCATGATCATGTCGTTCTCGCCCGCCCCGGCCAGGCGCGAGCCATAGCGGAGGCAGCAATTGGTGTGACGGTGCACCAGCGTATCGACACGGGCATCCGGGCGGAGTTGCAGCAGCGCGCTGACCATCGGATGGTCCAGCAGGTTCTCCCCCACCGGCAGGTCCGCACGCACCGGGATTCCCAACCCCGCCAGCAGCGGCGAAGGCCCGATACCCGAGCGTTGCAGGATCGCCGGCGAGTGGATCGCACCCGCGCACAGGATCACCTCCCGCGCCGCCCGTGGCATCTGGACCGGGCCGTCGGCGACCCGCACGGACACGCCCGAAGCGTGCGGCCGGTTGCCCTCCATCTGCACCGCCGCAACCAGAGCGTCGCCGACGATGTCCAGGTTGCCGCGGCCCCGCGCGGGTTCGAGGTAGCCGTCGTTCGTCGTGACGCGGCGGCCGTCCACGCTGTTGATCGCGTAGGGCGACGCGCCGGTCCCCTCCGGCGCGTTGTGATCCGCACACCAGCCATAGCCGAGCCCCAAGGCCGCGCTTCGCAACGCGCGGTCGACGCTGCCCCACGCCTCGACGGGTGCGCGGTAGACCGGGATCGGGCCGCGATCGCCGTGATACGGCGCGTCCCCGAAATCCATGTCGGTCTCGAGCTTGCGGAAATACGGCAGGATGTCCGCCCAACCCCACCCGCGGCAGCCGGCCGCCGCCCAGCGCGCGAAATCGTCGGGGATTCCGCGAATCGCGATCTGGCCGTTGATGACCGAGCTGCCCCCCATCGCCCGGCCGCGCCAGAGCAGCCGCGGCTCCTGCTGATCGGTCCGGCGCGCCATCAGCTGCGGCCAGCGGAAGTCGTCGTCCGCGATCGCCCGCATCGGGTTGGGGATGCGCAGATG
>DATAPS010000270.1:0-11649 GCA_036265085.1 Acetobacteraceae bacterium
CGGGCGAGATTCCGGGGGGTCTCCCCCTCCCCCAACCCCCCTCCCGCGAGCGGAGGTGGACAAAAACGACCCTATCGCAGCGACGCGTTCAGCTTCGCCAACGCCCCCTGCCCCGGGCAAAGCTCCGCCTCCACCAGCGCATTCAGCGGCGTCTCCGTCGTCCCGAGATAGCCGTGCATGTCCTCGCCGTCTGGATCGACGTAGAGCAGCCCGGTGACGATCTCCCCCGCTTCTTCGCGGCGCTGCATGTAGCTCAGCGCCGCGCCGCGATTCGTGACGTCGTATTCCTCCGCCAGCTTGCGCAGCCGCAACGTCGTGCCGTCGTGCTGCACCACCTCCTGCATCGTGCCAGGGCCGTAGTCCGTGACGATCTCGGCGCGGCCGGTGATGACGTCGAGGAAGTTGACCGCCTCGTTGTGCTCCCGGACGAAGTCGAAGCTCTTCGTCGAGCCGTCGTGATTGTTGAACGCGACGCAGGGTGAAATGCAATCGATGAACGCCGCACCCTGATGCTTCAACGCCGCCTCGATCAGGGGGACGAGCTGTGTCTTGTCGCCGGAGAAGCTGCGGGCGACGAAGGTGGCGCCGAGCTGCAGCGCCATTGCCGCGAGGTTGATCGGCTCGTCGTTGTTGGCGACGCCGCGCTTGTTGCGCGCGCCACGGTCGGCGGTGGCGGAGAACTGGCCCTTGGTGAGCCCGTATACGCCGTTGTTCTCGACGATGTAGACCATGTTGACGCCGCGGCGGATCGCATGGGCGAACTGGCCGAGCCCGATCGAGGCGCTGTCGCCATCGCCGGACACGCCGAGATAAATCAGGTCGCGGTTGGCGAGGTTCGCGCCGGTCAGCACGCTCGGCATCCGGCCGTGCACGGAGTTGAAGCCGTGCGACGCGCCGAGGAAGTAGGTCGGCGTCTTCGACGAGCAGCCGATGCCGGAGAGCTTGGCGATACGGTGCGGCGGAATCGCGAGATCGAAGCAAGCGCGCACGATAGCAGCGCTGATCGAATCGTGGCCGCAACCGGCGCACAGCGTTGAGACGGAGCCCTCGTAGTCGCGTCTGTTGTAGCCGAGCGCGTTGGTCGCGAGCTCGGGATGATGCAGCTTCGGCTTGGGAAGAAAGGTCACGGCACGGCCTTTCGCATCGGCAGGATTTTCAGGGCGGCGGCCTGCGCAGAGATCGCGCCCGCGATCATGCGGGCGGTGATCGGCGAGCCGTCGTAATGGAGCACGCGGATGAGGCGCGCGGGGTTGATCTCGCCCTCGGTGATCAGCAGCGTGCGCAGCTGCGCGTCGCGGTTCTGCTCGACCACGAACACCTGCTCGTGCTCGGCGACGAAATCGAGCACCTCGTCGGCGAACGGAAACGCGCGGATGCGCATGATGTCGAGCGCGATGTTTTCCTCGCGGAGGAGCTCGACCGCTTCGTCCATGGCCGGGCTTGTGGAGCCGTAGTAGATCGCCCCGAGCTTCGTCGGCACGCCGGCATCGCGGCGGATCGGACCCGGCACGTAGGATTTCGCGGTTTCGAATTTCTTGAGCAGCCGCTCCATGTTGTCCTGATAGGCGGCGCCGTCCTCGGTGTAGCGGGCGTAGCGGTCGCGGCTCGTGCCGCGGGTAAAGAACGAGCCGCGCGTGGCGTGCGTGCCGGGATAGGTGCGGTAGGGGATGCCGTCGTTGTCGACGTCGAGATAGCGGCCGAAATCGGCGCCGCTCTCCAGCGCCTCCGGCGTCATGATCTTGCCCCGGTCCATGCGCTTCGCGTCATCCCATTCAAGGGGTTCCACAAGGCGTTCGTTCATGCCGATGTCGAGGTCGAGCATGACGAAGATGGGGGTTTGCAGCCGGTCCGCGAGATCGAAGGCCGCCGCGCCAAAGGTGAAGCACTCGTGCGCATCTTCCGGGAACAGCAGCACATGCTTGGTATCGCCGTGCGAGGCATAGGCGCAGGCGAGGATGTCGCATTGCTGCGTGCGCGTCGGCATGCCCGTGGACGGGCCGGCGCGCTGCACGTCGAAGATCACCGCGGGAATTTCGGCAAAATAGGCGAGCCCAAGGAATTCCTGCATGAGCGAGATGCCCGGGCCGGACGTGGCGGTGAAGGCGCGCGCGCCGTTCCAGCCGGCGCCGATCACCATGCCGATAGACGACAGCTCGTCCTCCGCCTGCACGATCGCGAAGCGCTTCTTCCCGGTGCCCGGCTCTGTGCGATAGCGGTTGCAATAACGGATGAACGCTTCCGCAAGCGACGATGACGGGGTGATCGGATACCAGGCCGCGACCGTCGCGCCGCCGTAGAGGCTGCCGAGCGCCGCCGCGCTGTTGCCGTCGATGAAGACGCGGTCACCGACTCCGTCCGACCGTCGCACCCGCAGCCCGATCGGGCATTGCAGATGTTCCTTCGCGTAGCTGCGTCCCATGCGGAACGCATGGTGATTCGGCGGGATCAGCTTTTCCTTTGACCTGAACTGCTCCGAGATCAGTCGCTCGACGACCTCCGCCTCGATGTCGAGCAATGCCGAAAGCACGCCGACATAGATGATGTTCTTGAACAGTTGCCGCTGCCGCGCGTCGGTATATTCGGCGTTGCAGATCGCGGTGAGGGGCACGCCGATGACGGTGATGTCCTCGCGAAACCGCGACTCGGGAATCGGCCGCGTCGAATCGTAGAACAGGTAGCCGCCCGGCTCGATGCTCCGGATATCTTCATCCCAGGTCTGCGGATTCATCGCGACCATAAGATCGACGCCGCCACGCGCACCGAGATGGCCCGCCTCCGAGACGCGGATCTCGTACCAGGTCGGCAGGCCCTGGATGTTCGACGGAAAGATGTTGCGCGGCGTCGCCGGCACGCCCATGCGCAGGATCGCGCGGGCGAACATCTGGTTCGCACTCGCCGAACCGGACCCGTTGACGTTGGCGAATTTGACGACGAAGTCGTTGACGCGCTCTAGCGGACGCATGCGTGAACCTTCCGCTCCTGCACCTGCACGATGTCGAGCAGGAATCGCTGCATGTCCCAGGCGCCGGTCGGACACCGCTCGGCGCATAGCCCGCAATGCAGGCAGACGTCTTCATCCTTCACCATCACGCGCCCGGTCTTCAGTCCGTCTTCAACGTAGAGATCCTGCGTCGGGTTGTGCGCCGGTGCATTCAGCCGCCCGCGCACCTGCTTCTCCTCGCCGTTCTCGGTAAATGTGATGCAGTCGACCGGGCAGATGTCCACGCAGGCGTCGCACTCGATGCAGAGCTTTGGCGCAAATACCGTCTGCACGTCGCAATTCAGGCAGCGCTGGGCTTCCTTGAGAGCGAGATCGAGATCGAAGCCAAGCTCGACCTCCGCCTTGATGTCGCCGAGCGCGATCTGCTTGGGCCGGTGCGGCACCTTGTAGCGCAGGTCGATCGAGACCGCGTTGTCATAGCTCCATTCGTGGATGCCCATCTTCTGGCTGACCAACGTGGTCATCGGCGGCGGTCGTCGTCGAACGTCCTCGCCGGTGCAGTAGAGGTCGATCGACACGGCGGCGGCGTGGCCGTGCGCCACCGCCCAGATGATGTTCTTCGGCCCAAACGCCGCGTCGCCGCCGAAGAACACGCGCGGATCGCTGGACTGCATCGTGGTCTCGTCCACCACGGGCATATTCGACTCGTCGAACTCGATGCCGATGCCGCGCTCGATCCAGGGGAAGGCGTTCTCCTGGCCGATCGCCACCAGCACGTCGTCGGCCTCGAGGAACACGTCGGGATCGCCCGAGGGTACCAGCTTGCGCCGTCCCCGCGCATCGTATTCGGCGCGTACGATCTCGAACATCATGCCGACCATCCGGCCGTCCTCCTGCACGACCTTTCTCGGTACATGGTAGTTCAAGATCGGAATGTCCTCGTGCATCGCATCCTCCTTCTCCCAGGGGGATGCCTTCATCTCCTCGAAGCCGCTGCGCACCACGACCTTCACGTCCTCGCCGCCGAGGCGGCGGGCGGAGCGGCAACAGTCCATCGCGGTGTTGCCGCCGCCGAGCACGAGCACGCGGCGGCCGATCTTCTTGATGTGGCCGAACGAGACCGAGGCCAGCCAGTCGATGCCGATATGGATATTCGCAGCGCATTCCTTGCGACCGGGCACGTCCAGGTCGCGGCCGCGCGGCGCGCCGGAGCCGACGAAGATCGCGTCGTAATCCTCCGCGAGCAGCGCCGCCATGCTGCCGACATAGCTGTTGTAGCGGGTCTCGACGCCGAGTTCGGTGATGTAGCCGATCTCCTCGTCCACGATGCTTTCCGGCAGCCGGAACGCCGGGATCTGGCTGCGGATGAACCCGCCGCCCTTCGCCGCGCCGTCGTAGACGACGACCTCATAGCCCGCGAGCGCCAGGTCGCGCGCGACAGTCAGCGAGGCGGGACCGGCGCCGACGCAGGCGACGCGGCGGCCGTTGCGCTCGCGCGGCGCTTCGGGCAGCCGCGCCGAGATGTCGCCCTTGTAGTCGGCGGCGACACGCTTGAGGCGGCAGATCGCGACCGGCTCCTCCTCGACGCGGCCACGGCGGCAGGCCGGCTCGCAGGGGCGGTCGCAGGTGCGGCCGAGAATTCCCGGGAATACGTTGCTCTGCCAGTTGATCATGTAGGCGTCGGCATACCGGCCGGCGGCGATCAGGCGGATGTATTCGGGTACGGCGGTGTGCGCGGGGCACGCCCATTGGCAATCGACGACCTTATGGAAGTAGTCGGGATTGCTGATGTCGGTGGACTGCAAGGTTGGACCGTTCCTTTGCCCGGTGCGGGTGTTTGTAGTCACTATCGCACTCCGCCGCGCCTACGCGAAGCCCACCTCGGCCTGCATCGCGAGCGCCCCTTCCGGATCGGCCGCCCACAGCGCGGCACCGCCCGGTTTCGGGCGTCCATGCGAGGTGAACGGGGCGGTGTCGAACAGCGGGCGGACCGCGCGATAGCGAAGATTTGCGACCGGCGTGTCCGTGTTGCGGCGCAGCAGGTCCATGAGCAGCGTGACGATGAAGGGGCCGTGGACGATGAGACCGGGATAACCCTCCACCGTGGTCACAAAGCTGCGGTCGTAGTGGATCCGGTGGCCATTGAACGTCAGGGCGGAATAGCGGAACAGCAGCACCGAGTCGGGCACGATCTCGCGACGCCAGACACCGTCCGCCGGGGCCGGCCGCGGCGGCGCGGCGGGCTCGTCCGGGGCCGGGGCATCGCGGTAGACGATGTCGTGTTCCTCGGTGATAGCGATGCCGTCCGGGCCGCCGATCTCGTGGCGCACCAGCACGAAGACGAGCGTCCCCGCCCTTCCCGCCTTCTCGGTTACGTCGGCGACGACGGAGCGGCGGTGGATGGTCTGGCCGATTCGGAGCGGCGGGCCGAAGCTCAGCCGCCCGCCCGCCCACATGCGGCGCGGGAGCGGCACCGGCGGAAGGAAACCACCACGGGCGGGGTGGCCGTCCTCGCCGAGTTCGGATTGCCGCGCGATGGGGAGGAAGTAGAGCCAGTGCCATAATGGCGGAAGCGGATCGCCCTCGCACGGCGCGGGGTCGGCGCGGTCGAGCGTGGCCGCGAGCGCGGCGACAGGGGTTGGTGTCACGACATCCGTGCGATTGTCCTCGCGGCCGATCCATTCGCGGAGGTGCTCGATGCGCGTCGTGCTGCTCATGCTGCTTGCGCTCGTTTCAGGCGGCATTGCAGACGCCGAGACCTGCGGCGTCAATGCGCCCTGCGCGGTCGCCGGCGGCACCTACCGGGTCAGCCCGCCCGACGGCCCGATTCGCGGGGCCGCGCTGTTCCTGCACGGCTACGGCAGCTCCGGCAATGAAATGATGCAGGACGACGCCTTCCGCGCGGCGTTTCGCCCGACCGGCGTGCTGCTGGTGCTGCCGAACGGGCCGGGGCGGGCGTGGCACGTTGCCGGGGAGCCGGGCGTCGCAGGCAATGATCGCAGCTTCGTCGCCGCCGTGGCGGACGACGTGGCGCAGCGCTGGCAGGTGGACCGGCCGAAGATGTGGGTCGGGGGGTTCAGCGTCGGCGCGTCCGAGGTGTGGGACTTGGCCTGCCATGGCGGGGGGTTCGCGGACTATGTCGCGATCTCCGGACAGTTCTGGGACCCGCTGCCGGCCGGCTGCGACGGGCCGCCGGTCGATCTGCTGCAGATCCACGGGCTCACCGACGATGTGTTCCCGCTGGAGGGACGCGCGATCGGTCGCGCCCAGCAGGGCGATTTGTTCGCCAGCCTCGGCGTTCTCCGCGCGCTGGACCAGTGCCGTTCCAACCCCGACGCGATGACCGCCGAAGGGATGTTCGTGCTCCGCCTGTGGACAAGCTGCCGAAGCGGGAAGCAGATCGGCCTCGTCCTGCACCCGGGCGGCCACGAGATGCCGAAGGGATGGGTGCCGATCGCCTTCGCCTGGGCGCGGTCGCTCTCAGGACGCTAGCGGCGAGAGCAGGGCCAGCGCCTTGCGCGAGCGCGGGGCTTCGGGCTCCGCGAGCGGCACCGCGGGACCGGTGAGCACATCGGCGAGGGCAGCGTCGGCGTCACGGGCGATGGCGCGGAGGATTTCGGCGAGCCCCTCGGCGTCGACGACGCGGGCAGCGGCGGCGGGGTCGAACCAGGCAGTGCGGCGGATGCGGCGCTCGGGCCAGGTGTCCAACTGGCGTTCGGCGTCCATCAGGAACACCAGGACGGAGAACGGACCCTTCTTGCCGCTGCGCTTGACGTAGCGATAGCTGCCGACCGGACGGCGGCCCAGAACCTGCCCGATCACCCCCGTCTCCTCATAAGCCTCGCGCGCGGCGACCTCGGCCGGGGCGAGGCCGCGGATGGGCGAGCCCTTGGGGACAACCCAGCGGCGGCCGCCTTTGGACGTGACCAGAAGCACCCGTACGCGGCCCTCGCCGGTCACTTTGAAGGGCAGAGCGGCATACTGCACGCGGGCCGGGGTCGGGTCGTCACGCATCTCGATGCATGAATCACAAGCTGTCGCGTCGCAGCAACTAGCATTCCATGCATTGACGATGAATGAACGGCGTCAGCCCGCGACGAGTCCATCGTCGGCCGCGATCGCGGCGCCGTTGATGAAATGCGAGCCGGGCGAGGCCAACAAGATCAGCAGGCCGTCCAGATCGCGCGGCTGACCGATCCGCCGCCGCGGCAGCGTCGCGATCAACTTCTGGCCGCCCTCGGTCGGCCAATGGTCCCGGTTGATCTCGGTCTCGATGTAGCCGGGGCAGATCGCGTTCACGGTGATGCCATAGCGGCCCCACTCGATCGCCATCGCGCGCGTCATGTGGATGACCGCCGCCTTCGATATCGCGTAGACCGAAATCTGGCGGACCGGCTTGAGGCCGGTGGCGGAAGCGATGTTGATGATGCGGCCCTCACGCTTCGCATCGATCAGCCGCCGCGCGACCGCCTGTGCCACGAAGAACGCGCCACGCGTGTTGGTCGCCATCACCGCGTCATAGTCGTCGGGCTCGACGGCGATCGCCGCAGCTTGGCGCGAGATGCCGGAGTTGTTGACGAGGATCTCGATCGGCGCGCCGGCCAGCCGCTCCGCTTCCGCGATGGCGGCACGGATATTCGCAACGTCGGTGACGTCCATCGCAACGGCGTACGCACGACCGCCATCGGCTTCGATCCGCGCCGCGAGGGCGGCGAGCCGGTCGCGTCGGCGGGCGGCGAGGATGACGGTCGCGCCGGCGCGCGCGAGGACGGCGGCGAAGCGCTCGCCGAGGCCGGAGGACGCGCCGGTGACGAGGGCTGTTTGTCCCTGCAAGGAGAACAGCGCGTCGGTTTCGGGCATCTTCCGCTTCTCCACGATTGCAACGACCCGGCATCTTGCGACAGGTCGACGGCCCGGCTCAAACTGCACCGAACGAGGGTAAGGAAACGCAGATGCAAAAACTCTCCCGCCGCGGCGTGCTCGCGGGCGCGGCCGTCGTGGTCACGGCGCCCGGTGCTGCCCGCAGCGCGCAAGTTGCGCCGATCACCATCGCGATCAACCAGTCGCCGTGGTTCGACGGATTCCGCAAGCTGGTGGACACCTATGTCAGCGAGACCGGAAACAAGGTCTCGATGGACGTCAATTCGTTCGAGGGCCTCCTGCAGAAGTCACGCGACAGCGTGCGCGCGAAGGACGGCGCGTACGATCTGCTTCCCCTCAACGGGTCGTTCTTCGTCGAGTTTTACTACGGCGGCTTCATGATGCCGCTGCAGGAGATCGACGCCAGCTTCAAGCTCGATCCGAACGTGTTCACCTTCGATGACACCGTCTATTTCGATCCGGCGACGCGGACGATGAACGCGAAGACCGGCAAGCTGATGACCGTGCCGATCAACCCGAACGTGCCGATGCTGTACTATCGCACGGATCTCTACGAGAAGGCCGGGCTGAAGGTGCCGGAGACGTTCGCCGAGCTTCTCGCGAACGCGAAGAAGCTGAACGATCCGCCGAAGATCTACGGGATCGTGCAGCGCGGGGCGCGTGGCTCGACCGACGTGTCGTACGATTTCTTCCCGTATTTCCTCGGCTTCGGCGCGGACATGTTCCGAGACCCGAAGGGCGGCGACTTCACTGTCACCGTCAATAGCGACAAGGGGCGTGCGGCGCTCGACTATTATCTGACGCTCGAGCACGACGCCGGGCATCCCAACACCGGCGGGCTCGGGCAGGCGCAGGTGATCCAGAACGTCGTAACCGGCAAGGCGGCGCATGCGATCATGGTGATCGCCGCCTGGGCGCAGATGGACGACAAGACGAAGTCGCTCGTTCCCGGAAAGATCGGCTACGCGGTGCCGCCGCACGCGCCGGGATTTCATCCGGGCTTGCCGATCGGGCATTGGCTGGCGGGCATTCCGCGCAATGTCCCGCGGGAGCGGCAGGCGGCGGCGCTGGCGTTCCTCAACTGGTTCCAGTCCTTCGATGCGCAAATGAAATACACACTCGCCGGAGCGCCCCCTGTCCGCGGCGACGTGCTGCGGACCGAGGTTCCGAACCGGCCAGAGCTGCGCTGGATGAAACCGCTGGCCGATGCGCTGCCGTACGGGCGCGTGATGTGGACGGTGCCGGAAGGCGGCGAGCTGACGGCAGTGCTGGATCTGCGGCTCAATCAGGCGGTGACGGGGGAACTGACGGCGGCGACGGCGCTGAACACGATCGCCAAGGAGTTCGAGGCGATCATGCAGAAGGGCGGTTACAAGACGGGGCGGCTGCCGGATTTGGGTTGATCGCCCGCCGGAGCTGGTAAGACCGAGGCGATCGAAGAAAGGACCGCAGATGTCGAGGCTGTCCCGCCCCGGTCCGCATCAGGATAGGATGCGCCATTCCCCGGCGTCTGTGTGACACCAGTTCACCGTGTACGTCCGCTTCGCCTTGGACGGGCCGGTCACGAAGTCGTACCGGATCTTGCGGCATGGCATGCCCTGCATTCGCAGCGCCTCAACCAGCGTCGCCGTCCCCGAATCGCCGTTCTCGGGAGTTGTCCACGTGGCGGTCTGCCCTGGTTTCGCGTCTGGCGATTGATACAAGGGCTTGCTTGCTTCTCCGGCACTCGACAGATCCGGGAGCGGCAACCGGGATTGCCGGATGTTGAGCGGCCAGACCTGCGCGTGCGCGGTGGCGCCGGCAAGCAGGGACGCGACAACGGTTACTGCCGTCGCCTTGAGCCGCAGATGGTTCATCAAAGTGCCTCTCCGGTGGCTTGCCCGCAACAATATCGGGTCTGGCAAGGGCTGGGAAGCAATCGGTTTTCGGTGTTGCACGACGCAGTGGATGGTGGGTTGGAGTCCGGACATGACCTACGCCGGATGCGCTGAATGATCGCTCGAACTGATCGCCTTCCGCGGTGGCTGACGCTCGCGCCGGCGCTGGTGATGTTCGGCGGGCTGACGGTGTTTCCGCTGGTCGAGCTGGTCGAGCTGAGCCTGAACGATGTGACCTACCGCAACGGCGTCGCCGAGTGGCGCTGGACCGGGCTCGCGCATTACGCCGACGCGCTGCAGGACGGGCTGTTCCGGGCCGGGATCGGCAACACTTTGATCTTCGCCGTCGCCGCGGTGTCGATGCAGATGGTCCTGGGTTTCGGGCTTGCCCTGCTGACGAGCCGCGTCGTACGTGGCCAGGGATTGTACCGCTCCGTGTTCATCCTGCCGATCCTGGTGCCCGCGATCGTGATCGGGGCGATGTGGAAGCTGATGCTGAACGGCGACTTCGGCATCGTGAATCAGCTGACCGACCTTCTCGGCATCGCCCCTCGCGACTGGCTGGGCGAGAAGAGCACGGCGCTGCTGTCGGTCATCGTTGTCGATATCTGGCACTGGACGCCGTTCTGCTTCCTGCTGCTGCTCGCGGGATTGGAGTCGATGCCCCGAGACGTGTTCGAGGCCGCGCAGATCGACGGGGCGCGGTGGTGGAGCGAGCTGCGCCACGTGACGCTGCCGCTGATGGCGCCGATGATCGCGGTGACGCTCCTGTTTCGGCTGATCCTGGCGTTCAAGGTGTTCGACGAAGTCTTCCTGTTGACCAGCGGCGGACCGGGCACATCGACCGAGGTGGTCAGCCTGACGATCTTCCGGCGCTTCTTCAACGAGGGACGCACGGGGCACGGGGCGGCGCTCTCGATCATCACGATGCTGGCGATCGTGGTGCTGGTGCTCGCGGCGGCGTCGCGGGTCATGCGGCGCGGCCGGCCGGCGTGAGGCGGCATACGGTTGTCGTTCATGCGGTGCTGCTGGTCGCCGCGCTGATCGTCGTCGTGCCGTTCGTCTGGATCGCGGCGGCGGCGTTCAAGACGCCGATCGCGCTGCTCTCGGGCGCGTTCTGGTTCGAGCCGATCTGGAACAATTTCCACGAACTGCTGTTCACGTCGACGTCGGAGTATCTCGACAATTATCTCAACAGCTTCGTCGTCGGTGCGGCGAGCACGCTGCTCGATCTCGTCGTCGCGACTCTTGCCGCGTATTCGATCGTACGGATGGGCTGGCCGCGGTGGGTGGTAAGTGCCGTGCTGATGTGGTCGATCGTGTTCCACATGATCCCGCCGATCACGATGCTCGGCGGCTGGTTCACGATGTTCCGCAGCATAGGTCTCGTGAACACTTGGACGGGGTTGACCCTCGCCCACGCGACGCTGAACCTGCCGCTCGCGCTCTGGATCATGTCGGCCTTCGTCCGCGAGGTGCCGGTGGAGCTCGAGGAAGCCGCGCGCCTCGACGGCTGTGGGACGGCGCGGCTGCTGTGGCGAGTGATCGTGCCGCTGGTGCGCCCGGGTCTCGCGGCAGCGGCGATCCTCGTGTTCATCTTCAGCTGGAACGAGTTTCCGGTGGCGCTGACGCTGACGCAGAAGGCGACGGCGACGGTGCCGGTCGCGATCGCCAAATTCGCGCAGGAATTCGAGATCCAGTACACGCAGATGGCGGCGGGCGCGGTGCTGTCGGTGCTGCCGGCGCTGGTGCTGCTGATCGTGGGGCAGCGGCAGATCGTGCGGGGGTTGACCGCCGGTGCATTGAAGTAGCCGCCGCGACGATGGAGAAATCTTGCGGTCAGTTGGTATCCGGACGTGTACGGTGCTGCACCATGCCGCCCGGTACGCGCACCCTCAATTCGACAAGATCACTCCGCAGCGCGAAGGCCAGCCTTATTGAAGCGACCAG
>DATAPS010000271.1:0-10167 GCA_036265085.1 Acetobacteraceae bacterium
CTGAAGCGCGGGCGGCGCTCTTGGCGGGTGCGGGCCATGACTCCGCACCGGCGCTTGCGTTGATCTCGCTCGCCGCCCTCGCCCCCGCGGCGCCGGCGCTGTTCGACGCCCCCGATCCGGAGCCCGCCGCCCTGCCCGCCCCCGCCACCCAGCCCCCGGCGCCGCCGCGAACCGGGCTGCTGCCGACCACACGCGTCGCCATCCAGGCGCTGGTCGCGGCGTCGATCACGACCGCGCTCGACCTCGGCGTCGGCCTCAATCACGCCTATTGGGCGACGCTGACCGTGATGGTCGTGCTCGGCACCGCGTATGGGGAGACAGTCGCACGGGCGCGCAGCCGCGTGATCGGAACCGGCCTCGGCGTCCTCGCCGCCATGGCGGCGACGCTGGCGCTCGCGCCGACGATGTGGATCCTCGCGGCCGTCGCGGTGCCGGGGCTGGCGGTCGCGCTGGTCATGGCCAAGCGCAACTATGCGCTGGCCTCCGCCGCTATCGGATTCGCCGTCGTGGTCGGCTTGCATCTGGTGCTGCATGTGGATCTCGCGAGCATGCTCGCGCGCATCTACGAATCCGTGATCGGAGCGGCGGCCGCGCTGCTGGCGGCGCGCTTCGTGTTGCCGATCTACGCGACCGATCCGGTGGTCTCGAACGCGCGGGCGTTCGTGGCGCAGCTGCGCGACCGGTTCGCCGAGCTATGGCCCTATGACGGGCCGCCGATCGTCCCGCCGGGCGCTGAGCGGCTCGACGAGATCCTGGCGCGCGTGCTCGCGGGACTGCCCGCGATCAACGCGGAGGCGCTGCTCGGACGGCGCCCCCCGACCGAGATACACCGGCTTGCCTCGCTCCTGCACACGATGACGTTCGCGATGACGCTGGTCCAGGAAATGGCTGCCCGGCTCGCCGCCTCGGCCCCCGATGCCGAGCTCCGCCAGCAGGCGAGCCTCCTGCGTGAATGGGTTCTGCAAACCTCCGCGCGGGTGATGGCTGGGGAGCCTTATGCGGCACCTCCGCCCATCCCGCCGTCGATGCTGCGGATGGAGTTGGTCGAGTATTCCTATTTCTGCGACACCCTGGTCGCCACGGCCCCGAAGCTGGTAGCGCTGCTCCGCGGCGAGACTGCGCCGGCCGCGCGGACCCCGGTGACCGACGCCGTCGCGGATCATCTCCAGCCGGCCGTTTGACGCCGCCTGGGCCCGATCCCCTTGCGAGGCCGGCGAAGGAACACTACGGGACCGTAATCGTGACCGACATTCTGCTGAGCGTGTCCGCCCTCACCCGCAGCTTCTACGGCATCCACGCCTTGCGCGGCGTCGATTTCGCCGTGCGCGCGGGCACCATAACCGCGCTGATCGGGCCGAACGGCGCCGGCAAGACCACCGCCTTCCAATGCGTCTCCGGCGTGATCCCGCCCGATGGCGGACGGGTGTGGTTCGACGGTCGGGACATCACCGGCTGGCGGCCGGACCGCATCACGCGCGCGGGGCTGACGCGGACGTTTCAGATCGCGCGCGGCATCTCGCGGCTGTCGGTGATGGACAACCTGCTGCTCTACGCACCCGCCCAGCCGGGCGAGCAGATCGCGCGCGCCTTCGCCGGCGGCGGCCGCGCGCGGGAGGAAGCGGCGCGGGCGCGGGCCGTTGCGATCGCGCGGCGCCTCAATCTGCTGCGTGTCGCGAACAATCCGGCGGGCGCCTTGTCGGGCGGGCAAAAGAAACTGCTCGAGATCGGCCGCGCGCTGATGGCGGAACCCTGCATGATCCTGCTCGACGAGCCGATCGCAGGCGTGAACCCGACCCTCGCCGAGGAGATCGCGGACCATCTGCGCAGCTTGCGCGACGACGGCATCACCTTCCTCGTCATCGAGCACCACATGGACGTGATCGCCCGGCTCTGCGACCCGGTCATCGTGATGGCGGAGGGACGGAGGCTCACGGAAGGTCGTTTCGCGGACGTTGCGGCCGATCCGGCAGTGCAGGAAGCGTATATGGGCGCGCGCGTGCCGGCGTGACCGACGGCGTGCTCTCGGCCGAGCGGATCGTCTGCGGCTACGGTGCAACGGATGAGATCCTCAAGGGCGCCGATCTAGCTGTCGGGGATCACGAGCTGGTCGCGATCATCGGGCCGAACGGCGCCGGCAAGTCGACGCTGCTCAAGGCGATCGCCGGATTGCTCCGGTTGAAATCCGGGCACGTGCGGCTCGCCGGCGACGCGATCGAGGGGCTCGGCGCGCGCGACCGCGCCAAACGGGGAATCGCATTCGTGCCGCAGGAGGCGAACGTCTTCCCGACGATGACGGTGCGCGAGAATCTCGAGATGGGCGGCTTCCTCGACAAGCGCGGCACCCGTACGCGGATCGAGGCGCTGTTCGCGCGCTTCCCGCTGCTCGCCGACAAACGGCGCGCGGCGGCGCGCACGCTCTCCGGCGGGCAGCGTCAGGTGCTGGCGATGGCGATGGCGCTGATGGTGCACCCGCGCCTGCTGCTGCTCGACGAGCCGTCGGCCGGATTGTCGCCGAAAGCCGCGGAAACGCTGTTCGACACGATCGTCGCGATCCATGCGGAAGGCACGGCGATCGCGATGGTCGAGCAGAATGCGCGCGAGGCGCTGATGATCGCCGACCGCGGCGTGGTGCTGGTGGACGGAAGAACGGTGCGCGTCGGAACGGCACGCGAGATGGCGGATGATGCGGAGGTACGAAGGCTGTTTCTGGGCGGATAGCGGCGGCCGCAGCTGGCAACTGCGGCCGCCAGGGGCACTGCCGTCGCTTGCCGCGAAATGACGGCTTCGCTACGAGTTACGTTGCATACGAAGTGAGGTCGCCACCGATGCGCACGAGCCGACAGTCCGTCTATTGCCGGGCGACGGTGGTCGCCGCCGTCGGACTTGCCTGCTGTGCACCAAAGCCATCCGGCGTGACCTTGGAGCAGAATGCGCCGATCACTGGCAGACTCGCGCCGGTCGTCCCATGTGCGACACAGCAAGCGCCCGTCCACGCGTCGGTCGATCCCTTGGCGCCGAATTTCCAGTACTCGCAATACTCGGGAGATCCAGCGGTCAGCGGCAGCGGCGTCGCGGCGGCCAATACGCCGCCGGCGTCGTGCCCGTGACGCGGCGTGCACTGACATCGCCAGCGTTATCGCCATGCCGCCGAGGCTCCACAGCAGCAGCACGCGGCGCCCGGCGCGGTCGATCGGCCACATCGAGATGAGTATGAGCAGCACGTTGACTCCGCCCACCCCGGCAGTCGCGAGGATCGGGGCGGAGGCGCCGGACAGTCCCGCCGCCTGAAAGATCTCCGGGGCGAAGTAGATCACCGTGTTGATGCCAGTGATTTGCTGGAACATCGCCAACCCCGCGCCGACGATGAGCGGACGCCGCAGCGACGGCGCCCATAGCGCCCGCCATGGCGCCCGCAAGCGCGACGGCGGCGACCACGCCCTGCCCGGCCGTGACCGAGGCGATGAGCGTGAACGGCATGATGCTTCCTTCCGGATCGACACGTTCCCGACGCGCAAGGGTAGCGGTGTGCGGTGCACGTGGGAATGCGCTACGCTCGGCCGCTCCAGCGCAACGACCGAGACTGAATAGCACGATGGACGAAGAACCGATCATGGATCTGGCCCATCTCGGCCATGTCGAGCTGCTCACCCCGAAACCCGAGGAAAGCCTCCGCTTCTTCGTCGACGTGATGGGCATGACCGAGAGCGGCCGGCGCGGCAACTCCGTCTATCTGCGCGGCTGGGACGACTACGAACGGTACTCGCTGAAGCTGACCGGCTCGCATACGTCCGGCCTCGGTCACGCCGCCTTCCGCGCGCGCGGCCCGCAAGCGCTCCGACGCCGGGTCGCGGCGCTGGAGGCCTCCGGGCAGGCGGTCGGGTGGCATGACGGCGAGCTTGGCCACGGGCCGGCGTTCCAGTTCCACGATCCCGACGGACACCTCCTCGAAATCTATTACGAGACCGAGCGATACGCCGCCCCCGACGCCCTCCGTCCCGCGCTGAAGAACCAGGCGCAGCGTTTTCCCGCGCGCGGCGCCAATGTCCGGCGGATCGACCATTTTAACTGTCTCGCCGTCGATATCCGCGCCAACCGCGAGTTCTTCCAGCGCGCGCTCGGCTTCCGGCTGACCGAGCAGATCGTGCTCGACGATGGCACCGAGGCCGGCATGTGGCTGACCTGCACGAACAAGAGCTACGACTTCGCCTACACCCGCGAGGCGCACGGCGTGCCCGGCCGCTTCCACCACGTCACCTTCGCGGTCGACACGCGCGAGGAAATCCTGCGCGCCGCCGACATCTTCCTCGAGAACGGCGTGTTCATCGAAACCGGCCCGCACAAGCATGCGGTGCAGCAGACCTTCTTCCTCTACGTCTACGAACCCGGCGGAAACCGCGTGGAACTCGCCAACGCCGGCGCGCGCCTGATCCTCGCGCCCGACTGGACCCCTATCGTCTGGACCGAGGCGGAGCGCCGGAAGGGACAGGCGTGGGGCCTGAAGACGATCGAGAGTTTCCACACCCACGGCACGCCGCCGCTGCCTGCGGAGGTCGGTGAGCACGCTTGAGCAACCGCATCTGGGTCGACGTCGAGGACCTGTTCGAATACGCGCGGGCCAACGCGCGGCCGAGCGGCATCCAACGTCTCGCCTTCGAGATCTGTCGCGCGCTCGTCGCCAGCGAAGGCGACCGCGTCCGCTTCGTCCGCCATGCGGGCGCCGCGGCGAGCTTTCGCATCGTGCCCTGGGCGGTGGTGGCCGCGATGTTCGAGACGCTGACGGCGGCGGAAGCACCTGGCTCCACGTTGCCGGATCTGATCGAGCCGCACGGCGCGGCGCGGCAGTCGCTGCGCAAGCTGGTCTATCGCCTGCCGCCTGCGCTGCGCGTCGCGGTGGTCGAGGCGGCGCAGGCGAGCGCGCAGGCCGCCGCCGCCTGGGCGCGCGTGCCGCGAACCGCCGCAGCCGCGCGGCGGCGGACGGAGGAGCGCGTGGCGCCCGCTGACGGCGGCGACCCGGACATCGGCTTCGATGCGTCCACGGCCGGCGACGTGCTGCTGGCGCCTGGGGCGCCCTGGGGTCACCCGGACTACGCCGCGCTGATCGCCGCCCAGCGCGCCCGCGGCATCCGCTTTGCGCTGCTCGTCTACGACATCATCCCGCTGCGGCGGCCGGAATGGTGCCAGCCCGGTCTCGTACGGATCTTTCGCACCTGGTTGCCGGCGATCCTGCCGCAATGCGACCGCGTGTTCGCCATTTCGCAGGCGACCGCGGCCGATGTTCGCGCCTACGCGGCGCGTCACGCCGTGGCGTTGCAAGGCCCCGTCACGCCGATCCCGATCGGCACGGGATGGACGCAAGCCGCTTCGCCCGGTTCCAAGCGCCCGGATCTGCCCGAGCCGGGCACCTACGCCCTGATCGTCTCCACGATCGAGGTGCGGAAGAATCACGTCCTGCTATTCCGGATCTGGCGGCGACTGCTCGAGGAACTGCCGCCGGAGCGCGTGCCGACGCTCGTCTTCGCCGGGCGCGTGGGATGGTTGACCGGCGATCTCGTGCAGCAGATCGTCAACGCCGAATACCTCGACGGCAAGATCGTGGTGCTCCAGAACCCGAGCGACGCCGACCTCGCCGCCCTCTATTGCGGCTGCCTCTTCACCCTGTTCCCCTCGCTGTACGAAGGATGGGGCTTGCCGGTGACGGAGAGCCTCGCGTTCGGGAAACCGTGCCTGATCTCCAACCTCACCTCTCTCCCCGAAGCGGGCGGCGATCTCGCGCGCAGCTTCGATCCCGACAATCTGAACGAAGCCTACGGGAAGATCCGCGAGGCGATCGAGGACCGCACGGGGCTCGCAGCGTGGGAGGCCACGATCAGGGAGGACTTCGTGCCGGTGCCCTGGTCGGCGACGGCGCAGGCGCTGATCGATGCGCTGTAGTTTCGGGAACACCGCCGCCGCCGGAAATCCACTTGCGACTCATTCTCATTCTCTCTATCGATGGCGGTAGTGGATCAGCCGGAGAAAACCATGTTGCGGTACCATTCTGGCGGGGCGACCGTGCTCGTATTGCGGATGGCGCTGGACCGGATCGCCGATCGCGCCGGCGACCGGCCGCCTTCAACGCAGCATGACCTTCGGCACGGATTCGACGTTGAGGGAGCCGCATACGACCACGGCCGTCCATACCGCGAGCGAGAAGGCTCCGGCGACGGCGGCACTGCGCGGCAGGCGCGTTTCCGTGGCAAGCGCCACGAGGTATCCGGATCTGTGATACAGGACGGCATTGAGCGCGCCGAGCCCGATCAGGATGAGCTTCGGCGTGAAGTAAGCGTGGCTGCCGACCGCGACCGGATCGTAGAGGAATAGCGTCACGCCGGTGACGACAGCGACGCCGAAGGTCACATAGAGCCAGGGCAGCACATGCGGCGCATAGGAGCGCAGCGGGATGGTGCTGCGCCACCCGAGTAGCCGGAGATCGAGCAGCGCGATGCCGCCGAAGAACGCAGCCATCGAGAGGACGTGAGCGAGTCGAACGAGATAGTGGTACGGCTGCAGTGCGTAGTGAAACGCACGGCTGTCGAGCGCCACCAGCACGTTGAACGGAATGCGGAGGAACGCCAGGACATGTCCGTCGTGCATTATCTCTCGGGTCCAAGGACGGCAACCCGCCGCCGATGCAGCGGTTGTAGTTGAGAATGATTTGCGTTATCAAGATGCCGCTGTGAAACCATGTGCTCCTCGCCGCGCGCTCGTCATCGTCGTCGCGACTCTGCTCGCCCTGCTCAGGTCGGCTGGCGCCGACCCGCCGACTCTCGTGAAGCTGACGATTAAGGACCATCACTTCGTCCCGAACCAGGTAACGGTGCCCGCCGGCCAGCGCTTCCGCATCGAGCTGTCCAATCAGGATGATACGACCGACGAGTTCGAGAGCTACGATATGAAGTTTGAGAAGATCGTCGTGCCGGGCGGAACGATCGCGGTGTTCGCCGGCCCGCTGCATCCGGGCACCTACAAGTTCTTCGATGACTATCACCCCGACCAGGCGACCGGCACCGTCGTCGCGACCGCAGAGAATTAGCCGTCATGCTCGCAAGCTTGCTGATCGTCTTCCGTGAAGTGCTCGAGGCCGGCCTGATCGTCGGCATCGTGCTCGCCGCGACCGAAGGGATCGCGCATCGCGGGCGCTGGACTGCCGCCGGCGTCGTCGCGGGCGTGCTCGGCGCGTCGCTGCTCGCCTTCTTCGCGGGTGCCCTGTCGAACGCGCTGTCGGGCAACGGTCAGGAGGTCTTCAACGCCACGATCCTGCTGATCGCGGTCGTGATGCTGAGCTGGCACATCCTCTGGATGGCAAGCCACGGGCGCGAGCTCGCGCGTGAGATGAAGGATGTCGGGCGCGCCGTCCGCATCGGCGAGCGGTCGCTCTTCGCGATGAGCGTCGTGGTCGCCATCGCGGTCCTGCGCGAAGGGTCCGAGGTGGTGCTGTTCCTCTATGGCATTGCGGCCTCGACGCAGGCCGGGCCCGGTCCGCTGCTGCTCGGGGGTGCGCTCGGCATCCTCGCCGGCGCGGCGACGTCGTGGCTGCTCTATCGTGGCCTGCTGGTGATCCCGATCGCCCGCCTGTTCTCGGTGACTAATGTCCTGGTGGCGCTGCTGGCCGCGGGAATGGCCGGGCAGGCCGCCGCCATTTTGGCCGGCATCGATCTGATCCCGGCCTGGGGATACCAGCTCTGGGACACCTCGTGGCTGCTGTCGGACGGCAGCATTGTCGGCCGTGCGCTGCATGCGCTGCTCGGCTATTCCGATCGCCCGATGGGCGTTCAGGTGGCCGCCTACGTCGCGACACTCGTCGTGCTGATCGCTGCGAACCGCTGGATGCACCGTCAGCCGATCCGACGCCCTGCGCCACATCACCGAGAGGCCTGATCGCCTATGCGACCCGCAATGACCATGCTTGCAATCGCCGCCTCTGCGACGTTCGCGCTGAGCCATGCCGCACATGCCCGGGAGTATCCGATCGGCGGGCCCGTTCACGCCAACGATATGGAGATCGCCGCGAACTATCTGGTCGGCATCGAAATGGCGCCGATGCCGCCGGGCATGGCGATGGGACCCGATACGGTGCACCTGGAGACGGACGTTCACGCGACCGCCGACAACGTCTGGGGCTTCGCGGACGGGGCGTGGATCCCGTATCTCGGTATCGACTACACGCTCACCAAACAGGGAAGCGACTGGAAGGCGACCGGCCACATGCTCGCGATGACCGCGAAAGACGGGCCGCACTACGCCAACAACGTCAAGATGGACGGACCCGGAACGTACACCGTCGTGCTTCGCTACGCCACGCCGGAGACGAACGGGTTCTTGCGCCACGTGGATGCCGAAACCGGCGTGCCTGGCTGGTGGGCGCCTTTCACGGAGCAGTTCACGTTCACCTATCCGCAAAAGTAACGGCCGCGCCGCGTGGGAGGCGAGGATGAGGGAGGATTTCGTGCCGGTACCGCGGTCGGCGATCCGATTTGAAGAATGAGCGTCTTGGTCGTTCGACTCGTCATCGCGAACCGGCGAAGCCGCCAGGGCGATCCCCCGGCGTCCGCGGCCGCGATTGGCTCCGGTCGCCCGAAGCGAGCCGCTGCAGCGCGCCACGCGCATCGCGGATCACGCTGATCCAATCCCCGGGCGCGGGTTGGCGGAACTGACGCAGCGAGGGGTACCAAGGACTATCGTCCCGTCCCCGGAGCCAGCGGAAGGAGCCGCCGAAGTGGTTCAGGAGCCAAACCGGCTTTCCGAGCGCACCGGCCAAATGCACGACCGATGTACACACGCTGATCACGAGGTCGAGGTTCTCGACCAGAGCCGCCGTATCAGCGAAATCATGAAGATCGTCGGTGAAGTCGTGCAGCTGCATGCCGTGCGGCGGACGAGCCGCCTCAGCCGCCGGCGGACCTTTTTGCAGCGAGATGAAGCGGACGCCGGGCACATCTCCAAGGGGCGCCAAGGCCGCGAGCGCGATCGAGCGGAGAGTGTCGTCGAAAATCTGTTCCGGCCGGTTCGACCGCCCGCCGGCCCAGCACAAACCGACCCGAAGGCCGGCAAGATCAGCAAGCCGCTCGCGCCAACGAGCGACGTCAGCAGGGTCTGCCGTGAGATACTGCGCCATCGCAGGGATGGTCTCGAGCGTGGTGCCCACGGCGTGCGGCAGGCTCATCAACGGACAGTGCAGATCGAATGATGGCAACGCTTCGCCCCGGCTAACGATCTCGCTTACCCCCGGCAGGCGGGACACCGACTGGTACGGTCAGCAAAGCTGCACCGCCGGCCGGGCCGCCTTCATTACGGGGCAGTCGCCGATCCGGACCGGCCTGACCAAAGTCGGGCTTCCCAGCGCGAAAGTCGGCCTGCAGCCGGAAGACCCGACGATCGCGGAGTTGCTGAAGCCGTTGGGTTATGCGACCGGCCAGTTCGGCAAGAACAATCTCGGCGATCGTGACGAGTTCCTGCCGACGATGCACGGCTTCGACGAGTTCTTCGGCAACCTCTACCACCTGAACGCCGAGCAGGAGCCGGAGAATCCGGACTATCCGAAGAACCCAGAGTTCAAGAAGAGGTTCGGGCCGCGCGGCGTCCTGCACAGCGTCGCGAAGCCGGACGGCACGCAGGAAATCAAAGACACCGGCCCGCTGACCATCAAGCGGATGGAGACGATCGACGAAGAGATCAACGCAGGCGCGCTGGACTTCATGGAGCGCCAGCACAAGGCCGACAAGCCGTTCTTCCTCTGGTGGAATTCGACCAGGATGCACGTCTTCACCCACCTGAAGGCGGAATCCGAAGGCAAGACCGGGCTGGGCGTCTACCCCGACGGGATGGTCGAGCACGACGGCCATGTCGGACTGCTTCTCGCCAAGCTCGACGAGCTCGGAATCGCCGACAACACCATCGTGATGTATTCGACCGATAACGGCGCCGAGGAGCTGAGCTGGCCGGACGGCGGCGCGACGCCGTTTCGTGGGGAGAAGGACACCAACCGGGAAGGCGGCTGGCGCGTGCCGTGCGCGATCCGGTGGCCGGGTGTCATCGCGCCGGGCACGGTGTCCAACGAAATCTGCTCACATCAGGATATGCTGCCGACGCTGCTCGCCGCCGCCGGCGAGCCGGACATCGTGGAGAAAG
>DATAPS010000272.1:0-3146 GCA_036265085.1 Acetobacteraceae bacterium
GCATCGTTCACCAGGCTCTCGCCCTCGAGCACCGAGAGGAGCCGGCGCGGGAGGCGGAGGCGTTCGAGAACGGCGCCGGCCGAGACCGCGTCAGGCGGCGAGACGATCGCGCCGAGGGTGAAGCACGCCGCCCAGGGAAGCGACGGCATCAGCAGCTTCAGGGCGATCCCGACGACGATCGTCGTAAACACGACCGCGCCGACCGCGAGCAGCAGGATCGACCCCAGATTCGCGCGAAAATCACGCCATGGGGTGAAGAACGCACTGGACTGCAGCAACGGCGGCAGGAACAGCAGCATGCTGAGCGCCGGATCGAGCTGGATCGGCCGCAGGCCCGGCGTCAGGCCGAGCGCCATTCCGCCCACCACGAAAGCGACCGCGGGCGGTACCCGCAAGTGGCCGGCAGCGACCGCCAGGACGACGGTCGCGGCCATCAACAGCAGCACGAGCTCGAGCAGGCCGACCGGTTCCATGCAGTCCTTTCAGACCGGCAAGCGGATGCGCGCGCGCAATCCGCCGAGCGGGCTGTCCTCGAGCACGATATCGCCGCCATGCGCCCGCACGATGTCGCGTGCGATCGTCAAGCCGAGACCGGTGCCCGACGCGCCGCTCGCGAACGGGCGAAAGACGGTCTCGCGCCGATCCAGCGGGATGCCCGGCCCGTCGTCGTCCACTGTCACCTGTACGCTGCGCTCGCCCGACTTGCGCGCTGCGAGCGCGATCCGGCGCGCGTGGCGGCGGGCATTGTCCACAAGGTTCATGATCGCACGCCGCGCGGCATCCGGCCGAAGCAACAGCAGCAGCTGCCCGGGGACGTCGAGCGTCACATCCGCACCGGTCCGGCGCGCGCTCGCCGCCACGTCCTCGAGCACCGTCGCGAGATTCGTCAGCGTCGCCTGCTCGTCGCCCTCGCCCCGCGCGAACGCGAGATAGCCGCGGATCATGCGCTCCATCTCGTCGACATCGGCGCTCATCTCGGCGATGTCGGCCTTCAATGGCCCGTCCTGCGGCAGCATCGCGAGGGCGAGCCGCAACCGGGTCAGCGGCGTGCGCAGATCGTGCGAGACGCCCGCCAGCATCTCGGTCCGCTGCGTCAGGAAGCGGCGAACGCGGTCCTGCATCTGGTTGAATGCCGTCGCCGCCTTGCGCACCTCCACGGCGCCCTCGGGCCGGATCGCGCCGCGGTCACGGCCCATCCCGAACGCCTCCGCCGCCTCGGCGAGGCGGCGGATCGCACGCACCTGGTTGCGCAGGAACATCGCCGCGATGGCCACAAGCAGCGCCGCCGAGCCGACGAGCCACAGCATGAATAGATAGAGCGTGCCGGTGTAGAGGCGCTTGCGCGGTACCTCGATCATCAGCTGCCGCGTCGTCAGGTCAACATAGACCACGACCGATTGCGGGTCCGACAGCCAGTCAATCGTGAATGGCCGCCGGACCTGCTGGCGCAATGCCGCAGCGAGCTCGTCCTCCACCGGCCCGATCCAGATCGGCCGACGCTCCTGCGGCAGAGGAACCAGCGGCAGCACCTGGATGCTGAGCTCGAATCGGTCCCACGCGCCGGCCAGTACCCAGCTGCGGTCATCCCGTGCGGGAAAGCGGTCGAGCAAGTCGATCGTGGTCGCGATCTCGCTGGCGACCGAGGACGCGAAGCGGCGCGAGATGACGCTGAGATGACTCCCGTAAAAGAGCGCCAGCGCGATCGCTTCCGTGAGCAGCAGCGGCACCAGAACGATCAGCAGGCTGCGCCCGAACAGCGAGCGCGGCAGCACCTTCTTCACCACGCGTGTCTGTCGCGGCAGGCGGACGCGCACCGGTCAGGTCCCCGGCTTGAGCACGTAGCCGCGCCCGCGGACCGTGTGCAGGAAGCGCGGGTCGCGCGGATCGGACTCGATCTTGCGGCGGAGACGGGTCACCTGCACGTCGATCGCGCGCTCGCTGGCGTCATCCATCTCCAGCGCCTCGGCGATGTCCTCGCGGGAAAGCACCTCATTGGCCCGGCGTGCGAGCGCGCCTAGCAGCGCCGCCTCGCCGCCGGTCAGCCGGATCGGTCCATCATCGCCGCGCAGCTCGCCCCGGGCGGGGTCGAACGTCAGCGCGCCAAGCTCGATGGGACGGCCGGCGGCCTCCGCGGAGGCGGGAGCGGCCGGCATGATGGTGCGGCGGAGAAGCGCACGGATGCGCAATTCGAGCTCGCGCGCGTCGAACGGCTTCGGCAGGTAGTCGTCCGCACCGGACTCGAAACCAGCGATGCGGTCGTCGGGAGAGCCGCGCGCCGTGAGCAGCAGGATCGGAATCTCGATCTCCTCCCGACGCAGGGATTCGGTGAGGCCGAGACCGCTCTCGCCCGGCATCATGACATCGAGCACCATCAGATCGGGCTGCAGGAAGCGCAGCCGGTCGCGGGCCTCGGCCGCGTCCTGGGCTGTCGAGACGCGAAATCCGCGCTCGCCGAGAAAGCGGGACAGCAGGCCGCGCAGACGGTCGTCATCCTCGACCACCAGGATCAGCGCGTCCTCCGCCACCTCCGGCTACCCCTCCCGTTCAGCCGCGGCGTCTGCCCACGGTGCCGCCCTGATCCATATAGGCCCGCGCGCTCTCGTCCATGATGCCGCGCATCACGCGGCGGAAGCCCTCGACGGCGTTGCCGCCGGCCTCGCGATAGGCGGCGGCGAGCCGCTCGCGCTGGCGCTCATACAGCCGCCGCTCCAGTTCGGCTCCCGCCGGCGTCAGCGTCAGCAGCCGTTGGCGGCGATCCGCCCGGCCCTGCACCTGGGCGACGTAGCCCTGCTCGACGAGGGCGCCGAGCACGCGCGCGAGGCTCTGCTTGGTGATCCGCAGGATCGCGAGCAGGTCCGTGACCGTGATCTCCGGATTGCCGCCGATGAAATGGAGCGCACGATGATGGGCGCGGCCGAGCCCGAGCTCGTCGAGAATCACGTCGGCTGCGTTGGTGAAATCGCGATACGCGAAGAACATCAGATCCTGGGCGGCACGCATCTCCTCTTCCCGAAGGAAGAGGAGGCTCGCGCCGGCCGGCGCGGGTTCGAGCAGTCTGGTACCGCCCTTCGGATCGAGCATATCCGGCATCCCCTGGCGTTACGGCAGTTATGTTGACTTATTAGGGCACGAATTTTAGCGTCGAC
>DATAPS010000273.1:0-2900 GCA_036265085.1 Acetobacteraceae bacterium
AGGGCCAGATAATTCGCGCGGTTCGGCATCACCGCGCCCATGAGCTGGATTGCCATCGACGTCAGATAATTCTTCACGAAGGCCTGCTTCCAGTTGTTGCCCCAGTTGGGCGTGTCTCCCGGCAGCAGCTCGGTCTCGATCGGCCGAGTCCGGCATGGTCGAAATTTTCGCAGTTGTAATCGTCGACGATGGTGCCGAGTGCACCGGCCCCGACGAACGGGTTCAGAATCTTGTCGTCGAAGAACACGTCCACGCTTGGCGCGATCTGGTAGCAGTAATTCTTTCCGAGCGTGCCTAGCTCTGCGCTTCCTGATCCGCGGTTACACGCGCTCGGGCCTGAGCCGTCCCGGCAACGTGTCGAGGCTCTCGGGGGTATCGAAATCCCGCAGAACCGCGTCGTCGCCGATCTCCACCTCGGCCACCGCCTCGAGATGGCGCTTCAGCAGCAAACGCGCGCCGGCGTCGCCGCTGAGCGCGAGGATTTCCGGGAAGTAGCGGCGGTCCCACAGAATCGGATTGCCAAACTCGCCCTTGTGCGTCGGCACGACGATCGTGCG
This sequence comes from Acetobacteraceae bacterium, assembly GCA_036265085.1. Classification (GTDB taxonomy): domain Bacteria; phylum Pseudomonadota; class Alphaproteobacteria; order Acetobacterales; family Acetobacteraceae; genus DATAPS01. The sequence goes on from DATAPS010000273.1 coordinate 558, forward strand.
TCCCTCGTCGGGATCATAGGCGGCGATCAGCCGGTCGAGCATTCGGCCGGTGACCAGCGGCATATCGCCAAGGCACACGATCGCGGCGGGCACGTCTTCGGAAAGCGCGGCGATGCCGGTCTTAAGGCTGGCGGCGAGCCCGTCGGCGTGATCGGGAGCGTGGACGAAGCGCACGGGGCGGCCACCGATCGCTTCGCGGATATCGTCGGGGTGGTGACCGGTGACGACGACGATCGGGCGGGCGCCGCTGGAGAGCCCGTTGTCGACGACGCGGGCGATCATCGGCTTGCCGCTGCGGTCGGGGATCAGCAGCTTGTTGTGCGGCGCCATCCGGGTCGACTGCCCCGCCGCAAGGATCACCGCGGCGGCTTTCGCGCGGGGGGGCTGAGCCACGGTCGGCGCGCGGGCAGCCTTGGCGCGCGGCATCGGCCTGACGTCGGTGTCCTTCAGCAGCCCGCCGACGCCCATCCGCATGATCTCGGCGGGACCGAGGGGCAGCCCCGCGAACAGTCGCCGCAGCACGAAGTCGATGCCGTTCAGCTTCGGGCTGCGGGCACAGCCTGGCAGCACGAGCGCGGGGAGGTCGCCGATCCGGCCGATGCAGATCAGGTTCCCCGGATCGACCGGCATCCCGAAATGCACGATCTCCCCGCCCGCCGCGACCACGCCCGCCGGACCCACATCGCGCGCGTCGACGGTCGCGGAGGCGCCGGCAACCAGTACCAACTCCGCCCCCGCCGCGAGCAGCTGCCGGCATGCGGCGGCAATCGGCGCTTCGGCGTGGGGGCAGCGCAGCGGCGGCAGCAGCGTGCCGCCGAGCGCGGTCACGCGCCCCTCGGTCGCCTCGATCGTGCCCTCGGTGACGCTCTCCTTCAGGCCGGGCAGCTCGGACAACGCAAGGCCGACGCGGAGCGGCCGGAACGGATGCAGCGCGAGCGCAGGCGCTCCGGTGCGGGCTGCTTCCTCGACGCGGGCGAGCACGCGGCCCGGGACGGCGAAGGGGATGATCTTGATCGTCGCGACCATGTCCTTCGGCGCGACGACGCTGGCGTTCGGCAGCGTGCCGAGGGTGACCGCGGGATCGACGAGATTGATCCGGTCGACGGTCGCCGCGTCCACCATCAGCAGGCCCGCCGTCTCGGCATGAACATTGACCCGCCCGGTCGCGGCGCGGCCGGCGCGCAGATGCACCCCGCCGAGGGCGGCGGCGATGCGGGCGGCGCTCGGGTCCTCGGCGACGTCGTCGTCCTCGAAACGGGCGGCGATCACCTCGTCGCGCCCGGCGGCGCGCAGCGCCGCGATGGCGGCCTCGTCCAGCACCGAGCCCTTGCGAATGATGCGGTCGCCGAGCCGGTGGCTGTGCGCGACGATCGTCCCGCGCGCGTGGTCGAGCGGGATCGCGCCGAAGATCACGCCGCGGCTTTCGCCGGCACTCCGCGGGCGGCGAGATCGGCGTTGCGGCGGACGGCGACGAACTCGGCGACAATGGAGAGCGCGATCTCCGGCGCCGTCACCGCCTCGATCTTCAGCCCGACGGGACCGCGGATGCGCGCCATTGCGGCGTCGGAGTGCCCGAGCTCGCGGAGGCGATCCAGCCGGCGGGCGTGGGTGCGGCGGCTGCCGAGGGCGCCGATGTAGAAGGCATCGCTTTTGAGCGCGCGGTCGAGTGCGGGGTCGTCGAGCTTCGGGTCGTGTGTGAGCGTGATGACGGCGGTGCGGCTATCGGGCTTGACCGCGTCGAGCGCGTCGTCGGGCCAGTCGGTCATGACAGTGACGTTCGGGAAACGTTCGTCGGTCGCGAAGGAGCGGCGCGGGTCCACCACTACCACGGCGAGGCCGAGTTGCGCCGCCATCGGCACCAGCGCCTGCGCGATATGGACCGCCCCGACGATGATCATGCGGAGCGGCGGGTTGTAGGCGCGCAGGAACCACTCGCCGTCGGCCAGCTTCACCGTGCCGCTCTCGTCGCGATCGAGCGCACGCGCGGCGGCGGCGGCCAGTTCGGGCGGGGCCGCCGTGGAGGGCAGCAGCATCTGCGTGCCCTCGGGCAGCTTGGTCGCGAGCACGACCGGGCGTTTCGCGGCACGGGCGGCCTCGAGCTCGGCGAACAGTGCAGGCGTCACGCGAACGGCTCCACGAACACTTTCAGCTTGCCGCCGCACGCGAGGCCCACCTCCCAGGCGCGCTCGTCGGTGACCCCGAAATCCAGCAGCTGCGGGACGCCGGTCGCGAGCGTCTTCATCGCGACATCGGCGACCGCGCCCTCGATGCAGCCGCCTGAGACGGAGCCCGCCATCTTGCCGGATTTCGTCACCGCCATCTGGCTGCCGGCCGAACGGGGCG
>DATAPS010000274.1:0-7227 GCA_036265085.1 Acetobacteraceae bacterium
CAAGCGCGTCGGCGACGGCGATGTCGGACCCAACCCTGGCGGCATGGGCGCCTACTCCCCGCCGCTCGCACTAACGCCCGCGCTCGAAGCGGCCGTGATGGACCGCATCGTCAGCCCTGCTATCACCGCCCTCCTGCGCCAGGGCACGCCGTTCCGCGGCGTGCTGTTCGCGGGCGTGATGCTGACCGAGGACGGCCCGAAGCTGATCGAGTTCAACGTCCGCTTCGGGGACCCCGAGTGCCAGGCCCTGATGCTGCGCCTCCACTCCGACCTGCTCTCCGCCCTGCTCGCGGCCTGCGACGGCGAGCTCGACAATTTCGACGTCCGCTGGCGCCCGGATGCCTCGATCGCGGTTGTGATGGCGGCGCGCGGCTATCCCGGCGAGGTCGATACCGGCAGCGAGATCGGCAATCTCGCGGCGGCCGAAGCGATACCCGGTGTGTTGATCTTCCACGCCGGCACACGTCTCGCGGGCGGCCGGCTGACCGCCGCGGGCGGGCGTGTGTTGACGGTCTGCGCCCGCGCCCCGGACCTCCGCACGGCGCACGACGCCGCCTATCGCGCGATCGGCCTGATCGACTGGCCGCAGGGCTTCTGCCGCACAGATATTGGCCGGCGGGCGCTCGTGGCCTAGGCTGCCGCCGCCACCCAACCGGCGTGAGGAGCCATCCGATGACACGCACGAGCGGCATCTCCTTCAACACCGATCTGCTCGACGAACTCATGGAGTCCGCGGGCCTCGACCTGCTGCTCTCGACGTCGAAGCATTCCGTCCAGTACCTGCTCGGCGGCTACCGCTTCTTCTTCTTCGAGCACGCCGACGCGGTCGGGCAGAGCCGCTACCTGCCGGTCCTCGTGTATCCCCGCGGCAGGCCCGAACGCGCCGCCTATATCGGCTACCGGATGGAGCGGCAGCAGCAGGCGGTCAGCCCGCTCTGGGTTGCCGAGGCGCGCAACGTCTCCGGCAACTCGACCGACGCGATGCGTCACGCCATCGACTACATCCGCGAGGCCTCGCTTCCGACCGCCCGGATCGGCGCCGAACTCGCCTTCCTCCCATACGACGCCGCGCGCGTGCTGCGCGACGCCTTCCCGGACAGCGAGCTGCGTGACGCCATGTCGCCTCTGGAGCGGCTGCGCGCGTGCAAGACGGACGACGAGATCGAGAAGCTGCGGCGCGCGTCCGAAGGCGTGGTCGACGCAATGCTCGCCGTCATCGGCGGCCACGGGCCCGACACGACGAAGCGCGAACTCGTCGAAGCGCTGCGCCGCGAGGAGGTCGCCCGCGGCCTCACGTTCGACTACTGCCTGATCACCGCCGGGACGAGCCTCAACCGTGCGCCGTCCGACCAGCCCTGGCGCGAGGGCGACATCCTCTCGCTCGACTCCGGCGGAAATTACGAGGGCTATATCGGCGATCTCTGCCGCATGGGCATTCTCGGCGAGCCGGACGACGAGCTCGCGGACCTGCTCGGGCTGGTGGACGAAATCCAGCACGCGGCGATGCAGCCGGTCCGCGCGGGTGCGGCCGGCGGCGAGATCTACGCGGGCGCCGAGGAGAGGATGCGACGCGCCGCCGAGCGCGACCACATCGAGTTCGTCGCGCATGGGATGGGGCTCGTGACGCACGAGGTCCCGCACCTGACGAGCAAGGGGCCTGTGCCCTATGCCGCGGAGGATGCCGAGCGACCACTCGAAGCGGGCATGGTGGTTTCGATCGAGACGACGCTGCAGCATCCGCGGCGCGGGTTCATCAAGCTCGAAGACACCGTGCTTGTCCGCGAACACGGGCACGAGATCCTCGGCGGCGCCGGCCGCGGCTGGAATCGCGGCGGACTGAAAACGCCGGCGGAACGAGCCGTCGCGCCCATCGCGCTGTAGCGGCAATCACGCGAGCAGCGCCCGCGCTAGCTCTCGGATCGCGCGAACGAGTTCGCCGTCGGCAGGTGCATCACGATTTGCTGTGGTTGGTGATCCGCGCCGTGTACGGGACAGCGGCGCGGATCGTCCGACGGTGAAGGCAGCGGTCAGACCGAGATCGACCGGGGAGACGTAGCTCCTCCGCCCGTCACGGCGTCCGACAACCGGTATCAGGCACGCTTACGGCGGACCAGGCCAATGCCGAGCAAGCCCACGCCGAGGAGCGCGATCGTGGCCGGCTCTGGAACTGTATCGGCGCGGACAAAAAAACCGGCGGGAATGCCACCGGCACCATTGCCCTCAACAACCAGCGAGTAGGTGCCGGCGGAGAGGCCGATCGCCAAGTGCGAGTATGCGCCGCTCTCCCAGCCGGCTTCGCCGGTCGGGTCGCCAATCGGCGTCAGAGGCGCTTGGGGACCGTCGAAGGTGGACGTGCCAATCAGGTTACCGGCTTCGAAGACCGTGTACACGTCACCCGCGATGAACTGGTCGGTGACGCGAAAGACGCCCGCGCTCGCCAGGGTGAAAGTCCAGGGCGAGTCCAGAGATGGGACATTGACCGCGTTCACTGCGTCCGCGGTCCAGCCGGCGCCGACCGTCAGGGGGATAGCCGAGGCCGGGGCGGCGTAGGCAGCAACAGCGGCGCCAACAGCGAGGCCCACGAGAAGCAGAGACTTATTCGTCATGGAAACTCCATAGGGACAGTTTGCGAGATGCACGTTACGCAACTGCAAGCGCCATGCCGTTAATGGAGAGCAAACAAAATCAATGGGTTGTGGTCGAATCCGTAATGAAGCTGCGGGAAAGTGGTAAAAACCCCCGACATCTTCCCCCGCTGGGAGTCAGCGAGCATCAGGCGGTGCACAGCCGGGACGAAATCGGCCCTTCGATAGCAATCGGGGGTACGCTGCGCCTTTCGTTGCGCAGGCCGCATCTCATGGTGTGTTCGCGCGGCGAAAAAAGATCAGTGACGCCGTCGAGCGTCGCTTCGCCAAGCGGACCTCCTGTAAAGCATTCCGACCTCCGGGCCGCCGCGGCGGTCGGAATGCGCGACCGGCGTGGAGCTCATTCCTCACCCCGGGTGTGCCGCCATGGCCGCCCTTCGGAAACCGGATTAGAACGCCGCGTCATGTCCATGCTCCGCCGCTTCGCGGCCTATTACCGACCGCACCGCAAGCTGTTCATGCTCGATTTCGGCTGCGCCGTGCTGTCCGGCCTGCTCGAGCTCGGCTTTCCGCTCGCCGTCCGCGTGTTCGTCGACCAATTCCTGCCGGGGCGCGACTGGGGGCTGATCGCCCTCTGCGCGACCGGCCTCGTCATGCTCTATCTCTTCAACACCTCGCTGATGGCGATCGTGACGTATTGGGGCCACGTCCTCGGCATCGCGCTGGAGACGGAGATGCGCCGCCGCGCCTTCGCGCATCTCCAACGCCTGTCCTTCTCGTTCTACGACGAGCAGAAGACCGGTCACCTGATCGCCCGCGTCACCAAAGACCTCGAGGACATCGGCGAGGTCGCGCATCACGGCCCGGAGGACCTGTTCATCGCGGTGATGACGTTCATCGGCGCGTTCATGCTGATGTTCGTCGTCAACGCCGATCTGGCACTCGTCACCGTCCTCGTCGTCCCGCCGATCATCTTTCTGGCGGTTCACTTCGGCAACCGGATGACCCGGAACTTCCGCGCGATCTTCGCGGGCATCGGCGCCTTCAACGCGCGGGTGGAGGAGAACATCGGCGGCATGCGCGTCGTGCAGTCGTTCGCCAACGAAGCGCACGAGATGCGCCTCTTCGCGCGCGAGAACGAGGCGTACAAGCGCACCAAGCTGCAGGGTTACAGGCTCATGGCGGCCAATACCGCGCTGACCTATCTCGCGATGCGCGCCACGCAGATGCTCGTGATGGTCGCGGGCACGTGGTTCGTGTTCCACGGCTCGCTCACCCCCGGCGGCTTCGTCGGCTTCCTCCTGCTCGTCGGCGTGTTCTTCCGCCCGGTCGACAAGATGAGCGCCGTGCTGGAGACCTACCCGAAAGGCCTCGCCGGTTTTCGCCGCTATTGCGATCTGATCGACACCGAGCCCACGCTCGTCGACCGTCCCGGCGCGCGCGCCGCACCGCCGCTGGCCGGCGACATCGCCTACGAACATGTCACCTTCGGCTACGACCCGGACCGCCCGGTGCTGCGCGACGTGAACCTGACGATCGCCGCCGGCCAGACCGTCGCCTTCGTCGGCCCGTCCGGCGCCGGCAAGAGCACGCTCTGCGCGCTGCTGCCGCGCTTCTACGACGTCCAGCGCGGCCGGATCACGATCGACGGCACCGATATCCGCTCGATGACGCTGGAATCGCTGCGCAAGCAGATCGGCGTGGTGCAGCAGGATGTGTTCCTGTTCGCCGGCACGCTGCGCGAGAACATCGAGTATGGGCGGCTCGGCGCGAGCGAAGCGGAGATCGTCGAAGCGGCGGAGCGCGCCCGCCTCGCGGAGATGATCGCCGATTTGCCGGACGGGCTCGACACGGTGATCGGCGAGCGCGGCGTGAAGCTGTCGGGCGGCCAGCGCCAGCGCGTGGCGATCGCGCGCATGTTCCTGAAGAACCCGCCGATCCTCATCCTCGACGAAGCCACCAGCGCGCTCGACAGCGAGACGGAACGGCTGATCCAGCAGTCGCTCGCGGAGTTGGCCGCAGGCCGCACCAGCCTGGTGGTCGCACACCGCTTGGCCACGATCCGCGACGCCGATCAGATCGTGGTGGTCGACGGCCGCGGCGTCGTCGAACAGGGCCGGCACACCGACCTGCTGGCGGCGGGCGGCGCGTATCGGCGATTGTACGACGTGCAGTTCGGAGGGTGATTCGGCGCGTGGCGTGGGATGCGCTTCGCATTCCGCCGTCCTCCCGATAGCGGAATGCAAACTACAGTTTCGAACTCGGAACGAGTCGGGCGTGCGAAGGCGGGGCAGAGTCAGGCCCTTTTTTCGAACCGACCCCCGGGACGGACATGCCGTCGGGCAGCCTGATCGTGAGCTGGCGGCCGCGCGTGCGGAACATGGGGAGCGGGTACTCCGCGCGGTTCCGGGCGGGGTTTGCAACCGGGCGCTGAACGCTCCGACGTCCTCGCGATTGCGGCGGATCATCGGGCGCAGCCAGCGGACGCGGGTAGGTATGCGCACCGGCCGTGGCGCGGAGGGCGTGCGATCGGACGATGATGCGGCGCGCGTGCCGACCGGCCGGAGCGCGCCGGGCGCGATCTGCGCCCTCATAGGCTCGGATCGGGTCGCCGGCGCGGCGGATTCGGTTCAGGATCCGGGCGATCAGCGCCAGCGTCACCGGGTCGGGGGCAAAGCAGACGCACACCAGACGGAATACCCCCTCGATGAGGTGAGCGAAGCGCTCGGTGAGAGGAAGGGGGGTGGGGTCTGTCATGCGACGGATATGACGATATTCCCCCGATTTGGGCAATAAGGACTAACCCGGATCGGGTTTTTGCCGGCGAGCGCGAATGACCGGGTCGGTGCCCGGCCACAACCGAGCGGATGCTCTTTACCGTCGGTTGGCGGACCGATACGGTTAGCGCTGCTGTCACAACGGATGGCGGGCTGCGTGGCTTGAATGGCGGGACCGAGCGATCCGGCGCCTGGACTGGCCGAGACGGGCGGAGCTCCGCCCGCGGGAACCGGCGACCGCGTCGTGCGCCTCCGGCGGCACACGCACGCCCAGGTGCGCCTTGCCGTCGCGTTCGCGCTGATCGTGCTCGCAGCAGCCGGCTACGTCGCCGTCGTCGCGTTGCTCGACATCGGGGAGGTGCCGCAGGAGCAGCGGTTCGGCACGCCGCGGGAGAGCGCGCCTTTGGAAGTCTATCTCGAGCCGGCGAGCGTCGATCCGACCAATTATGCGCTCTATCTGCGGGTTAGCGTGTCGGTCGGCGGCGTCGCCGATGACCGGCCGGCGCTGCCGGATCGCGACCTGCTCGTCACGATCGCGCACGACCAGACCGTCGAGCAGATCGAGGTGCGCGCCAACCAGCTCGTTCCGACGGCGACGATCGTGGTGAACCTGAACGAGGGCTACGTCACGGGTTACCCGTTCGACGCCTACGGGTCCGAGCTTCGGGTCCGTTGCCTCGACCGCGCCGACGCGACGCTTCCCGCACCCAGGCTGCTGCCGGTTCATGTGGCGGCATGGGAGGGCGCGCTCGGGTATCACATTCGCGCCCGTGAGATGCCGGCGCGGAGCACGGGCGAGGTCGGCGTGCGGCTGCAGGTGCGCCGGAGCGCCGCGTTCGTATTCTTCGCGCTCGCCGCGTACGCGATCATGGCGGTGCTGGCGATCAGCGCGCTGACGATCGGCGTACTGGTGTTCGCCGGCATCCGCCGGATCGAGGCGACCACGATGGGGGCGCTCGGCGCGGTGGTGTTCGCCTTGCCCGCGCTGCGCAACGCGATGCCGGGCGGCCCGCCGCTCGGGGTGCATGCGGACGTGGCGGTGTTCCTGTGGGCCGAGATCGCGGCGGTGCTGTCGTTCGCGCTGTTCGTGTATGCGTGGGCGCATCGGGGGCCGAAGCCGTAGGGGTGCGGAGTGATGTGCTGGTGATGGAGTGTAGGGCGGGTCTCGATCCGCCACCCCGGTCCAGCGACGATCGGCGAGTCGACACCCGCGCTACGGCTCCCTGCGACATGCAGCACGACGGCCGCCTGTTTCTGCAAATAGCCGATGATACCGAACAGACTGCGCGCCTGCGGATTGCCGCAGCGGACCCAGGATGCGAATGAGGCTCTTCGGCGGCGTGCCGGTCGCTTCGTTGACTCGCGCGGACACGCCGGCCGATGCTCTTCGGACTATGGCCACGCTGGTTTGACGTGGCTCAAGGGGGGAGTCGCAGGCTCTTCCTCGGGGGGCGCGTCTATGGCTGTCTCACGGGAATCGACCTATCCAGGAGGATCGAAGTCTCGCGTTACGCGAGCGGGAGCTGCCGTCCGAGCGGGCAATCCTACTCCAGATGATCTGGCTGTAATCGATACGTGGCGAGCGGCGCATCGCCCAGTCCTCAACACTTTTCAAGCGATCTTGCGGATTCGTGCCAGAAATAGCGAGATTGTCGTTGCGCAAAGACGTAAGCGGAAACGCACCATTTTTGACACAGTCGATTTCCTATACGGAATATTTGAAGCGGTGCGTCACCATCTTCATGCAGACGCTCAATGTTCTCCGCCTCGAACTCGTCATTGGGCAGCGAGACCATCTGGGCCACAGCCTGTTTTGAATGAGACGGATCAGCGACCCTCGATTGCTCAGGTGATAAACCAGGATT
>DATAPS010000275.1:0-2485 GCA_036265085.1 Acetobacteraceae bacterium
TCCTCGGCCCCGCACTCGCAATCGCGTTGATCAACCTGGTCCACATGAGGTTGGACAGCCTCCGCCGCCGCTTCCTCGGCCTCCTCGCGTGCATCGAGGCCGGTACGCTGCGGAAACTGCCGGAGCCGGGTCAGGGACGGACGCGCAAACCCTCGGCGCGGAAGGCACGGCCGAATCCCCTCGCCGAATACGGCGTGCGGGAGACCTGGGGCTGGGTGACCCGGATCGCCCGCGAATACCATGGCAACGAACTGGAGCGCCTGCTGGAAGACCCGGAGATGCAGGCGCGGATCGCCGCCGAGCCGCGCCGCATGGGCCGCATCCTGCGTCCGCTCTGCGGCATGCTCGGCGTCGGCGAGATCCCCGACCTGCTGCGGCTGCCGTCGCAGGCCGATGTCGTGACCGTCGACTGGGCCGCCCACGCCCGGATGGTGGCGGCCGAGAAGGCCGCCACCACCGCCGGCCTGCCGCCGCCCTGGGAGCCGCCGCCGTTCACCGGGACCCGCGATCGGCCGTTCCGCTTCTATCTCACCCGCTACGGACAGCCGCTGCTGGCCCAGCCGCTGTTGGAGTGAGCGCGCGCCGGGAGCGCCGGCGCCCGGCCCGCTCCGCGCCCTGCTCTCGGCCCCCTCTCCCTGCATCGCGCGGAGAGGCGCAACGTTGCGCGCCGCGCCGCTTGCGGCCAATGTTCCGCCGACACGGGAGAGGGGGGTCCGAAATGCGGAAACATGTGGTCGCGGCCATTGCGCTGGGCCTCGGACTGGCGGCCGGCGCGGCGCGCGCCGAGACGACCTTGGTCATCGGCATGGCGGCGGATCCGACCGGGCTCGATCCGGAGGCGGTCGCGAACAATACATCCGGCTTCGTAATGGCGACGATCTACGACAGCCTGGTCAAGTACAAGACCGGCACGACCGCCGTCGCGCCCGGAATCGCGGAGCAATGGGACGCGTCGGAAGACGGTCTGACCTACACCTTCCACCTCAGGCGCGGCGTCAAGTTCTCCGATGGCACGCCGCTCGACGCGAAGGCGGTGGTGTGGAACGTCGACCGCCTGCTCAACAAGCAGAACCCGCAATACATCTACAACACCGGCCCCGTCGAAGGGTTCATCGAGTTCACCTACGGGGACGTCGCGAGCTATCGAGCGGTCGACGACAACACCGTCGAGTTCAAGTTCAAGCAGCCGAACGCGCCCTTCCTGAACAGCATCGCGATGGTGTGGAACGGCCTCGTCAGCCCGGCCGCCGCGGAGAAATACGGCAAGGACCTGCGCAACCACCCGGTCGGGAGCGGCCCGTTCGTGTTCCGCGAATGGCGTCAGCGCGATCAGGTCATCCTCGACGCGAACAAGAATTATTGGGGTGGCGCGCCGAAGGTCGATCACCTGATCTTCAAGGAATATCCCGACCCGCAGGCCGCGGTGCTCGCGCTCAAGCGCGGCGAGATTCAGATCCTCGCCGACGTGGCGACGCCGACGATCCCGACCATCAAGTCCGATGCAAGCCTCGAGCTTCTGACGCAACCCGGCCTGACCGTCAGCGGCGTGGCCATGCCGACCGACGTGGCGCCGTTCAACGACAAGCGCGTCCGACAGGCGCTGAACTATGCGGTCGACAAGAACGCGATCGACAAGGCGCTCTATTCGGACCTCGCGGTGCCGCTGACCTCGCCGCTTCCGGAGGCGCAGTGGGGTTTCGACAAGTCGCTGAAGGGCTATCCCTATGATCCGGCGAAGGCGAAGCAGCTTCTCGAGCAGGCGGGCGTGAAGGACCTCAAGGTCGAGTTCCTCGCCTACAACTCGCCCCGCGGTTACAACCCGGCCGGCCCCGCGCTTGCGGTCGCCGTGCAGGGCGCCTTGCAGAAGGTCGGCATCCAGGCCGACGTCCGCCAACTGGAGATGGGCTCGTTCCTGTCGACGGTTCGGTCCGGCAAGTATCAGGGCATCTTCCTGGCCGGCTGGTCCGGCGACAACGGCGATCCGGACAACTTCCTCGGCGAGCTGTGGGGCGCCAAGAATATCCCCATCATGAACACGTCCCACTACAACAACCCGGAGGTCGAGAAGCTGCTCGCGCAGGCGTTGCAGGTCTCCGACGTCGCCAAGCGGACGGCGCTCTACGGCCAGGTGCAGAAGCTCATTCTCGATGACGCGCCGTGGATCTTCGTCAACTCGACCCTGCAGGTCCGCGCGATCAGCAAGAAGGTGCACGACTATCAGCTGAACCCGACGCAGATGTTCTTCGACATGGAGAAGGTGTCGCTCCAGTAACAGAGCCGGACGCCCTCTCCCGGGATCGGGGAGGGCGTCCATATCGTTATTTCCTCAGGATGACTATCGCACCCGCCGCCGCGGGTCGTAATGGTCCCGCAGCGCGTCGCCGAGCAGGTTGAAGCCGATCACCACGAGGAAGATCGCCAGCCCGGGGAAGGTCGCGATCCACCACGCCGTCAGGAAGTAGCTCTGGCCGTCGGCGAGCAGAGC
>DATAPS010000276.1:0-3365 GCA_036265085.1 Acetobacteraceae bacterium
CCGAGGATGGAATGCGGCCGATGCCGGTTGCCGACCGCGAGCGACACGCCGTGCATGATCCTGATGAAGCGTTCGGTGAGGGGGAGCCGGGCAGGTGTTTGCATCTGGACTTATAAGCACACAGGAATCAGGCAAGAAATAATTCCGTTAACTGGCGGGAAAATCGGCGTTACTCGGAGATTTGTCGACGAGGCGATTCGAGCACCGAGATCGCAACGGCGATCCCGATTGCGATCGCCGCCACCATCAGAACGCAATCCACGCCGAGCGAGAAGGTCTCCGCAATCAGCGGCGCGGGGGCCGCAGCGCCGAGATGCATGATCTGTAGCGTGCCGATCCAGCCGCGGAACGCGAACGCGCCGGGAATCATGGCGACGACGCCAGGAAAGGCGAAGGCGACCGGCGGTGCCTTCACGGCGCGCGCAAACACGCAGGCCAGAACCCCGGCGACGACCGCTCCGATCAGCGTGCCGCTGGCGATGCCGAGACCGAACTGCATCCACAGCGTGCGTAACGTATGGCTGCCGATGCCGCACAGCACGCAGGCCCAGGCAAGCCGCAGCGGGACCCCAAACAGAAACGCGTAACCGCCCGCTGCGAGCGCGGAAAAGAGTGCATCCTCCGGCACGCCGAGAATGCGGGTGGGTGCGTCGACCGGGATGGCGACACCCGTCACCGCGGTGGCGAGGAACAGGCCCAAGCCGATCGCAGCGATCACCAAGCCCGCGAAGCCCAGGCGCGACACACCGACGCTGACGTGGCCGCCGATCATCTCCTTCACCGCGTTGATCAGCGGCACGCCGGGCACGAGGATCATTCCCGGCGCCACCAGCCCCAATGCCGGCGTGGCACTTCCGGACAGCCGCACGGCCAGCGCCCCGATAGCGCCGCTCACCAGCGCCGTGGTGAACGGGATCAGCACCGGGTTGGTATGACGGCGCCCCAGTTCCAGCCGCAACGCGGTTCCCGCGATCCCCGCGACGAACACGGAGCAGACAGCGGCCCAGTCACCGCCGAACAGCCGCGCCAAGCTCGCCGCGGTCAGGCCGAGCGCCGCCGCCACCATCCAGCGCGAGTAGGGCCCGGGCTGCGACTCGATCGCGTCCAGCTCGACCGCCGCCCGCGCCAGGTCGACCCCGCCTCGCTCGGCATCCTCCACCAAGCGGTCGATGCGGCCGATCACGGCAAGCCCGACGCCGGTCGTCTGCACGGCATGACCGAGCTTGGTCCGGAACTGCCCGTGATCGGCGACCGTCAGCAGCAATCCCTCGTAGGTCACCAGCAGCTCCGCTTCGTCGCCGAACACGGCGACGAAGCGGAGGACGGCATCGTGCACGTGTGCGGAATCGCTCCCGTTCTGGAGCAGGAGCCTTCCGAGTTGCAGTGAGAGATGCGCGATGTACGCCGCATGGTCCGCGGCGCCGTGGGTCAGTCCGGCCGGTTCGTCATGCATAAACCGGCCTGTACACCAGCGCGTCGATCGCGCCGGCGATGTCGGCCGGACGATCTACGCGAGCCAGTCCGTGATCGAAAACAAATTCTGCGATGCGGACGGCGGTGTGCAGCGAGGCCGCGAGGATGTCTTGCTGCGGCGGGTAGATCAACCCCTGCTTCAGCTCGGCGTCCGTGACCTGCTCGGCCACCGCCCGCGCCGCGACGATGAACATTTCCTCGGTCACCCGCGATGCCTCGGTCGAAAGCACCGCCATGCCCATGGCCGGGAAGATGTAGACGTTGTTGCCCTGGCCGGGGATGAATCTGCGCCCGCCGAGGTCTACGGGCGGAAACGGGCTGCCGCTCGCGAAGATCGCGCGTCCATCAGACCACTTGTAAGCCTCCTCGGCCGTGCACTCGGAGCGGGAGGTCGGATTCGAGTAGGGGAAGATGATCGGGCGCTCGTTGATCTCGGCCATCGCCTCGATGACCTGCTGGTTGAACAGCTTCGGCACAGTGCTCACACCGATGATCCCCGTCGGCCGGATCGCCCTGACTGCATCGGCGAACGAGGCGACCGCAGCGTGCGGATGCGCAAAAGGCTTCTGGAATGCGGCAAGATCGGTGCGGTCCGGTGTGAACAGCCCGTTGATGTCGAACAGCCAGTTCTGTTTGCGCGCGGCGTCGAGCTCCAATCCCTCCGTCGTCATCGCGCGGCTGATCAACTCGGCGATCCCCGTCGCTGCCGAGCCGCCGCCGAGGAACAGGAAGCGCTGTTCCGTCAGCTTTTGTTTCGAGATGCGGAGGGCCGCAAGGATGCCGGCCAACGCGATCGCGGCGGTGCCCTGGATGTCGTCGTTATAGGTACAGATCCGATCGCGCCAGCGCTCCAGGATCGGCACCGCGTTGAAGTTGGCGAAGTCCTCCCACTGCAGGCAGCATTTCGGAAAGCGCTCCTGCACGGCCTCGACGAACTCGTCGATGAAGGCGTCGTATTCCGCACCGCGCACGCGAGGCTGCTGCAGCCCGAGATAGAGCGGATCCTCCAGCATCGCGTGGTTGTTGGTGCCCACGTCGAGCGTGATCGGCAAGGTGAGCTGCGGCGGCACGCCGGCACAGGCGGTGTAAAGAGCAAGCTTGCCGACGGGAATTCCCATGCCGCCAACCCCCAGATCGCCGAGGCCGAGGATGCGCTCTCCGTCGGTCGCGACGATGAAGCGGATGTCCTGCTCCGGCCAATTGGACAGCAAGGCCGAGATGCGGCCGCGCGCGGTGATCGGGATGTACATGCCGCGAGACGCGCGGAAATCGTGATCGAACTTCTGGCAGGCCTCGCCAACCGTTGGCGTGTAGACCAGCGGCATGTAGGTCGCAGGGTCCGCCATCAACACCGCGAAGAACAGGGTCCGATTGCGCGACTGCAGGTCGGACAGGAAGAGGTATCGTTGCAAGTCGCTATCGAGGTCGGCGAGCTGAACGTGTACGCGGGCAACCTGCGTATCGATCGCGTCGACAGCGGGCGGGAGCAGTCCCTCGAGCCCGAGCGCGCGCCGCTCCGCGATGTCGAAGGCGGTGCCGCGGTTACGGCGGGGGTCGTGCAGAAGTGCGGCGCCGCGAAGCGATGCTTGCTCGGTCATGGTGGGGTCTCCTCTCTGCGCGCGATCAGGCACTTCCGGCGACGTAGGGGTGCACCATTTTGGCGGGATCGACGACGCGGTCGAACTGCTCGGCACTGACGCCGAGCTGCAACGCCGCTTCACGCAAGCTCAGATCGTGGTCCATCGCATGGTGGGCGATTTTCGACGCCTGGTCGTAGCCGATTACCGGAGCGAGCGCGGTGACGAGCATCAGGGATTGGCTGACATACTCGGCGATTTTCTTGGTGTTCGGCTTCGTTCCCTCAACGAGATATTTTCGGAAGTTGGTGCTGC
>DATAPS010000277.1:0-2660 GCA_036265085.1 Acetobacteraceae bacterium
AGGCTGAACGCCTCCAAGGGCAATTCGACGTCGAGCGCCTCCTCCAGACAAAGGACGAAACGGAGGAGCCGGAGCGAATCGCCGCCGACGGTATCGAACGGCTGATCCGCGGCGAGACCACGGCCGCGCAGAACGTCGGTCCAGGCATCCGCGACGGCCCGGCGGGCCGCAACGGAACCATGGGTTGCTGTGGCACGCGACGGTGGCCACGGCTGAACTCTGTCCATAGGGTCCGCGCGACGCTCCGTTCCAGGGACGAATGGGCGCGTGCGTATCACAGGCGCGAGACGCTGTCATCAGAATCGAAACGAGCGCCGCGATCATCGCGGCATGCCGTTCAGCGCTCAGCGGTCGTGATCGTTGGGGGCTTCAGACCGCCAGCGTTTGTCGTGCTTGCCGGCTCAGCTCAATCCCGACGCCTCGTCACGCTCCACACGGTAATGTCCCAGGCATTATGGATTGCGACGAGCAGCAGCAGTCCCATGGCAACCGCGAGCGCCGCGCACGCCGCACCCGATCGCAGGATCAGCGCGAACCCGGCCCCGGCCTCGACCAGATATCCAGCGGCGGGCGCCAATGCGTACCAGACGCGGTCTTCCAGATCGATCCTCGCGGTCAGGCCATCGCGCCTCGCGTCCCGCCAGGCGAGGGCGGAATAGAGCAGGCCGACCACGCCGCAAGCCAGGATCATGCCGCCGACCTGCTCCCATTGCTGCAGCGGCGCGAGCACGATCAGGCTGCCCGACAGGATGCTTGCGAACTGGACCACGCTGGCCGAGAGGAACATACGCAGCGCGCCGGGGCGATTTTGCGAGAACACGGCGGCGCCGACCGACGCGGCGACGAACAGCAGCCCGGTCATGGTCGCGGAAGCCTCGCCGAGGAGGGTGTAGAAGTCGTGCCAGGGTGCCAAGGATTGCGGGAGCGGCTGCATTTCGCCGCAAGCTACGGCACCGGCTCTGAGCCCGCTATCGGCATGCGATGGATCGTGCGCCGGGAGCGAGGCCGTCGCTCACGTTGTTCAATGCCGCGTGAAGCGCCGCAGCGCGCCCAGAGACTGATCGCAACCACAGCGCGCAGCGTTCTTGACCACGCCGAACACGACGGCACCATGGATCGCAGCAACATCGTTCATTGCGCAACGATCTGAGCGGTTGCTACGTGTGGGCGGGCGGATGAGCGACGAAACACAGGTGATCATTGTCGGCGGCGGCCCGGTGGGAATGGGCCTCGCCATCGCGCTCGGCCGGCGGGGCATCCGCTGCGTCGTCGTCGAGCGCTACACGCAGCCGCAGCAGATTCCGAAAGGCCAGAACCTCACCCAGCGCACGATGGAGCATTTCCATTTCTGGGGTGCCGAGCACGCGCTCCGCGCCGCCCGGACGATCCCCAAGGATTACGGGATTGGCGGGATGACGACCTATCGCACGCTGCTGAGCCCGTATCACCACAACTGGTTCAACCGTGCGCTCGTCCGCCCGTACTACTTCACCGACAACGAGCGCCTGCCCCAGTACGCGACCGAAGCCGTGTTGCGGCAGCGAGTCGCCGCAATCCCGGCGGTGACGACGCTCTACGGCTGGAGCGGGGAGGCGGTGCGCCAGGATCCAAGCGGCGTGGAGGTCGACATCGTCGCACGCGAGAGCGGCGAACGCCGCACCATCGTCGCGGCATATGCGGTCGGCTGCGACGGCAGCCGCTCGGCGGTGCGCGAGGAGGCCGGCATCACGCAGAGCCGAACCGACCACGACCGGCTGATGGCGCTGCTGGTCTTCCGCTCCACGGGTCTGCACACGCTGCTCCAGCGCTACCCGGACAAGTCGATCTACAAGGTGCTGCATCCCGATCTGCGCGGCTATTGGCGCTTCTTCGGCCGGGTCGATCTCGGCACGACGTGGTTCTTTCATGCACCCGTGCCGCTCGACACCACGCGGGAGAACTTCGATTTCCGCGCCTTCCTGTTCGATGCGGCGGGCACCGAGTTCGATGTCGAGTTCCAGCACATCGGCTTCTGGGAGCTGCGGATCGCGTACGCCGACAGCTACCGTGCCGGCCGCGTGTTCGTCGCCGGCGATGCGGCGCACAGTCACCCGCCCTATGGCGGATACGGCATCAACACCGGTCTCGAGGACGCGACCAATCTGGGTTGGAAGCTCGCCGCCGCGCTCGACGGCTGGGCGGGTCTGGCGCTGTTGGACAGCTACGACGCGGAGCGTCGTCCGGTGTTCGTCTCGACCGCGCGCGACTTCATCGAGCAGGGAATCGAGGAGGACCGCGCCTTCATGGACCATTTCGACCCGGACCGCGACCGCGCGGCGTTCGAGGCGGAGTGGCACGCGCGCGAGACCGGCGCACGCTCGGAGATCGCCACGTTCGAGCCGAATTACGAGGGCTCGCCCATCGTATGGGGGCGGTTCGGCGCGCAATGCGGCGCTCTCGGCGCGCATTCGTTTGCGGCGCGCGCGGGGCACCATCTGGCGCCGCAGACGCTGAGCGACCGGCGCAACGTGTTCGATGCGCTCGGAGAGGGATTCACACTGCTGGCATTTGACGCGGATGCGGCGGCGGTCCACGCGTTTGCACGGGCGGCAGACGACCTGAAGGTGCCGTTGACGATCGTGCGCGATCGTCGCACCGAAGGCCGCGCGCGTTACGAGGCA
>DATAPS010000278.1:0-6142 GCA_036265085.1 Acetobacteraceae bacterium
CGGCTCGGTCTCGACGCTCGCGCCGGTGTTCGCCGCGGCGTTCGCGACGCAGAACAGCTTCGACGCGTTCCGGGTCGGCATGGCGGCGTCCATCGGCGCCGGCATCTCGATGGGGTTTGCCGAGGCGCTGGCGGATGATGGCAAGCTGTCCGGGCGCGGGACGCCGCTCCTGCGCGGCTTCGTGTGCGGGCTGATGACGATCGCGGGCGGGATCGGGCACACGGTGCCCTACCTGATCCCCGACTTCCTCACCGCGACGATCATCGCGGGCTGCGTCGCGGTGATCGAGCTGCTGGTGATCGCATGGGTGCAGTGGCGCTACATGGACACGCCGCCGGTTTCGGCCGCCGCGAAGGTGATGCTGGGCGGCGCGCTGGTGCTGGCGGCCGGCATCCTGATCGGCAGCGGCTGACCGCCTCTCAGCGCACCTGCGCGACGCGGAGGGCGTTGGTGGTCCCCGCTTGGCCGAACGGGACGCCGGCGACGACCGTGATCTCCTGGCCGTTCTGAGCGAAACCCTCCTGCAGCGCCATGCGGGTGGCACGCGCGACCGTATCGGTCATCGAATGGACCTCCGGCGTCACCAGCGCGTGCACGCCCCAGACGACGGCGAGGCGGCGCGCCGTCTGCTCGGATGGGGTGAGCCCCAGGATCGGCGCCTCCGGCCGCTCCCGCGCCGTCCGCAGCGCCGTGCTGCCGCTCGCGGTGAAGGTGCAGATCGCGGCGGCACCGATGGTGTGGGCGATCTGGCGCGCGGCGGCGGCGATGGCGTCGGAGGTCGAGTGCTCGGGCTCGGGGCGCGAGGCCTCGATGGTGGCGCGCCATCCGGGGTCCTGCTCCACGCGGGCGACGATGCGATCCATCATGTTCACCGCCTCGAAGGGATACTGGCCGGCGGCGGTCTCGGCCGAGAGCATCACGGCGTCGGCGCCGTCGAACACGGCGGTCGCGACGTCGGAAGCCTCGGCGCGGGTCGGCGCGGGGGAGGTGATCATGCTCTCCAGCATCTGCGTCGCGACGACGACGGGGCGGCCGAGCTGGCGGGCGGCGCGGACGATGCGGCGCTGTGCGAGCGGCACTTCCTCCGGCGGAAGTTCGACGCCGAGATCGCCGCGCGCGACCATTACCGCGTCGGACAGGGCGAGGATGGCGTCGAGATTCTCCAGCGCCTGCGGTTTCTCGAGCTTGGTCATGATCCAGGCGCGGCCGGCCGCGATGGTCTTCGCTTCCGCCACGTCCTCCGGGCGCTGGACGAAGGAGAGGCCGATGTAGTCGACGCCCTGGTCGAGTGCGAAGGCGAGGTCGATCCGGTCCTTCTCGGTCAACGCCGGGATCGGCAGGACCATGTCGGGGACGTTGACGCCCTTGCGGTCGGAGAGCGGGCCGCCGACCAGCACCTCGGTGTCGAGGAAGCCGTCTCGCTTGCGGGTCACGCGCAGCTTGAGCTTGCCGTCGTCGAGCAGCAGGGTGGTGCCGATCGAGGCGGCGTCGATGATCTCGGGATGCGGCAGGTTGACGCGGTCGACGTTGCCGGGCGTCGGATTCAGGTCGAGCCGGAACGGCTTTCCCGCCGCGAGCTGCACCCGCCCGCCGCCGAATCGCCCGACGCGCAGCTTCGGCCCCTGCACGTCGGCGAGGATGCCGATCGGGCGCTCGAACTCGTGCTCGAGGTCACGGATGATGGCGACGCGGGCGGCGTGGTCCTCGTGGGAGCCGTGCGAGAAGTTCAGCCGGAACACGTCGGCGCCGGCCTGGAACAGCCGCGCGAGGATCTCGTGCGTGCTGCTCGATGGACCGAGGGTGGCGATGATTTTGGTCCGCCGGCGGCGGCGCAGTCGGGGTCGTCGGGCCATGCTGCGGAACCTCTCAGCTCAGGCGATCAGAACGGCGCGGATGTCGTTGACGTTCGTCAGGGTGGGGCCGGTGCGCACGAGGTCGCCGATCGCGGCGAACAGGCCGTAGCTGTCATGCCCCGCCAGCGCCGCGCGCGGGTCGATGCCGGCGGCGTGGGCGCGGGTGAGCGTGTCGGGGGTGACGATGGCACCGGCCGCGTCCTCGGTGCCGTCGATGCCGTCGGTGTCGCCCGCGATGGCCCAGATGCCGGGATCGCCTTGCAGGGCGACGGCCGTGCCGAGCAGGAACTCGGTGTTGCGCCCGCCCCGCCCCGCCCCGGCCGTCCCGATCGTCACCGTGGTTTCGCCGCCGGAGAGCAGCACGGCGGGTGGCGGGAGCGGCGTGCCGTGGCGACGGACGCCCCGCGCAATGCCCGCCATGACGATGCCGACGTCGCGGCTCTCGCCCTCCAGCGCGTCGCCGAGGACCAGCGGCGTGAGGCCGAGCCCTCGCGCAGTGTCCGCGGCGGCGGCGAGCGCGACCGAGGGGGTCGTGATGAGCGCGAAGGTCGCGTGCGGCAGCGTGCCGGGCTTGGGCGTCTCGTCGGCCTCGGCGGTGAGGCGGGCGACGACTTGCGGGGGCACGGCGATGCCGTAATGCGCGATCAAGCCCCGCGCGTCTGCGAAGGTGGTCGGGTCGGGCACGGTGGGACCGCTACCAATCACGGCAGGATCATCGCCCGGCACGTCGCTGATGGCCAGCGTCACCACGCGGGCCGGGGCTGCGGCCGCGGCAAGGCGGCCGCCCTTGATGGCGGAGAGATGCTTCCGCACGCAGTTCATCTCCGAGATGTTCGCCCCGGAGGCGAGCAGAGCGCGGTTGACCGCCTGCTTGTCCGCGAGCGTCAGGCCTTCCGCGGGCAGCGCCATCAGGGCGGACGCGCCGCCCGACATCAGCGCGATGACGAGGTCATCCGGCCCGAGCCCGCGCACGGCCGCGAGCACCTCGCGCGCGCCGCGCTCGCTGTTCGCGTCCGGGACGGGGTGCGAGGATTCGATCACCCGGATGCGGCGCGTCGGGACCGCGTGGTCGTAGCGGGTGACCACGACCCCGCCGAGCGGAACGTCGGGCCAGGCCTCCTCCAGCGCCGCCGCCATCAGCGCCGCCGACTTGCCGGCGCCGACGACGACGCAGCGTCCGCGCGGGGGCGGCGGGAGATGGCGGGCGAGGACGATGCGCGGATCGGCGGCGGCGACGGCGGCGTCGAAGATCTGCCGCAGCGCCCGGCGCGCGCGCGTATCGTCCCACGTCATGCCGGGCATCCCTCCCCTCGCCGCCCGCGAGTATGGCGAAGCGGCGGCAGGCGCGCCATGTGTCGGCCCAACGCCAGAGGAGGACCCGATGAGCGCGCCCGACATGGACCACACGACCCGCACCGAGCTGGAAGCGGCGGCATTCCGCCGCCTGGTGAAGCATCTGCGCGAGCGCACCGACGTGCAGAACATCGACATGATGAACCTCGCCGGCTTCTGCCGGAACTGCCTCAGCCGCTGGTACCGCGAGGCGGCGGCGGATCAGGGGATCACGATCGCCGATCCGGATGCGCGGGAGATCGTGTACGGGATGCCCTACAGGGAGTGGCAGGCGAAGTATCAGCGCGAGGCGAGCGGCGAACAGAAAGCCGCGTTCAGCGCGCAATCGCACGCGCACTGATCGCGATCATGCGGGGCGTACGGCGGGTCGAGACCCGTCCTACGTCTTCTCCACGTTCCAGAACACCGGCACCGGGCCTTTCAGGTGGCCGGTGACGTTCTTGCGCCATGCGGCACTCTGGAAATACTGGCCGAGCGGGATGTATTCGACGTTGGTGAACGCCTGGGCCTGGATGTCCGCACAGAGTTTCTTGCGGGCATCAGCATCGGCCGAGTCGAGCCAGGCGTCGCGGAGTTGCTCGATCTTCGGGTCGTTCGGCCAGCCGTACCAGGCGGCCCCGCCGTTGCCGCGCAGCGCCGGCGCGCTCAGCGGATCGAGGTAATCGACGGCGGGGAATGAGGTGCAGAACAGCGACCAGCCGCCCTTGTCGAGCGGCGCCTTGCTGGCACGCCTCTGCACGACCGTGCCCCAGTCCATCGCCTGATCGTCGATGTTCAGGCCGATCGCTTTGAGCTGCGACGCGACGACCTGCGACATCGCGTCGTAGAACGGCTGATCGGTCGGGTGCATCAGGATGATCTTCTCGCCGCCGTAGCCCGACGCCTTCACCATCGCCTTCAGCTCGTCGACGCTCTTCTTGCCGCCGACGCGATCCATCGCGGCATCGTTCGCGGATGGCGTGCCGGGCAGGAAGCAGCCGATCGGGGCGTTGTAGGTGCTGGCGTCATCGCCCATGAACGCCTGCATCACATCGACCGGATTCACGGCGGCCAGCATCGCCTGCCTCAGGCCGATATCCGTCGTCGGTCCTTCGAGGTGGTTCGGGCGCATCACCGGATAAAGCCCGTACGGATCGAGCCGGTCGACGACCACATCGCGCGCGCGCTTGAGCTGCGGGATGAGGTCGGGCAGCGGAATTTCCAGCCAATCGATCTCGCCGGCGACGAGCGCGTTGGTCGCCGTCGACTGGTCGGGGATGACGCGCCATTCGACGCGATCGACCAGCGCGCGCTTCGCGCCCGCGGTGAAGCTCGGCGCCTCTTTGCGCGGCTTGTAGGCGTCGTATTTCGCGAATACGGCGCGGCTGCCGGAGACGTATTCGCCGCCGACGAAACGGAACGGACCGCTGCCCACGACCTCGGTGATCTGCTTGAACGGGTCGGTCTGCGCGAGCCGTTCCGGCATGATCAGCGGCGGGTTCGGCTGCGTCTTGGCGAGCGCGAAGGCGAGGGGCGCGAACGGCTTCTTCAGCCGGAACACGATCGTGCGGTCGTCCGGCGTCTCGATCGCGTCGGTGACGCCCGCCACCGTCTGGCCGAGCGCGTCGCGCTTCATCCAGCGTTGGAGCGAGGCGGCGCAGTCGCGCGCGACGACTTTGCTTCCGTCGTGGAATGTCAGGCCGTCGCGCAGCGTCATCGTCCAGCGGCGGCCGCCATCCTCGATCGTCTGCCCGTCCACCATCTGCGGCTGCGGGTTGAGCTTGTCGTCGAGGCCGTAGAGTGTCTCGTAGACGAGGAAACCGAAGTTCCGCGTAACCGTCGCCGTCGTCCAGATCGGGTCGAGGCTGGAGAGATTCGCCTGCGGCACGAAGATCAGCGTGCGCGCGTTGGCGGGCTGGCCGAACGCCGGACGCGATAGCGCGGCCGCCGTCGCGGCCGCCAGAAATGAGCGGCGTTTCATACGCGTTCCTCCCGATCGATCTATCGCCAAGCCTACCCGTCGCCGCGGGGTTTGTCACATTGCGGACGCCGCCAATGCGGCTAGCATGACACGCCGGCGTGGGCTGGCGCACGGGGGATCGAGGATGTCGGGAAGGGCTACGGTGGCAGGTCGCGCGCCGATCAAGATCGATGTCGAGGCGGGCAAGGAGTACTGGTGGTGCGCATGCGGCCGAAGCCGGACGCAGCCGTTCTGCGACGGCAGCCATGCGGGCACCGCCTTCGCGCCGATAAAGTATGCCGCGACCGAAGCGCAGGCGGTGTGGTTCTGCGCCTGCAAGCAGACCGGCAACAAGCCGCTGTGTGACGGGAGCCACAATCGCGCGTGATCGGCGCGATGGCCGTTGACCGCGATGGCGCGCCGCCGCTACTCCCGCGCCCCTTCCCACCCAGGAGAGACTCGGGCCATGGATGACGTCGTCGAACAACCGGTCCGCGCACGCAAGGGCAGCAGCAAGCCCGGCGATTCGGATGTGGGCGGTATCGCCGCCGACCGGTTGCGCTCGTTCGTCGAGCGCATCGAGCGGCTGGAGGAGGAGAAACGCGCGCTCGCGAGCGACATCAAGGACGTGTTCGCCGAAGCGAAGGGCGCCGGTTTCGACGTGAAGATCCTGCGCAAGCTGATCTCGCTGCGCCGCATGGAGGCGCAGGAGCGCGACGAGATGGATGAGCTGCTGACGCTGTATATGCGCGCGATCGGGATGTGATCGCAATAGTCCTTGTTCGTAACGATCTGATTATGGCGCGGACTCGATACCGTGGCGCGTGACGACGCGCCTGTCTGCGGCGCGCACACTCACGCCCGCAGCGGCGGCCCGTGGCTCGTGATGTAGAAACGAAACGGCGGGAACGGGTGCTTGCTGCGCCGCGCCGGCCGCGGCGGCTGCGGCCAGACCGGCGGCGGCAGGCCGGCGGCCTGGGCGGCCTTCTCGGCCTCC
>DATAPS010000279.1:0-17644 GCA_036265085.1 Acetobacteraceae bacterium
GATCCAACATGTCTCCGTGTGGAACCGGAGCAAGAGACGCGGAGAGGCGCTCGTTGTCGCGCTGCGCGATGTCGGATTTGACGCCGACGTCGCGTCGGATTTGCAGACGGCCGTGCTCGCTGCCGACATCATCACCTGCGCGACGCTCTCGGCCACGCCGCTGATCCGCGGCGGGTGCCTCAAGCCGGGCGCGCATCTCGACCTGATCGGCGGCTTCACCCCGCAAATGCGCGAGGCCGATGACGAAGCAATCCGGCGCGCACGCGTGTTCATCGACACGGACGCGGCGCTGAGCGAGGCGGGCGACATCGTTCAATCCGCCGCTCGCGTCGAGGGCGACCTGTTCCGCCTTTGCCGCGGCGAGGTCGAAGGACGGCGATCGCCGGGCGAGATCACGTTGTTCAAGTCCGTGGGGAGCGCGCTCGAGGATCTGGCTGCGGCGGAGCTGGTCTATGCCGACCTGATGCGGTCGGCGAGCAAGCCGATGCAGAGCGCGTATTTGTCGGATGGGTTGTAGGCGCGCAGCGACGCGAACTGCGCAGCGGAAACGAGGTAGGTGTCGGGATCGCCCTCCTGCCCGCCCGGCTGGATCAGCGATGCCGGCATCGTCCGAGGGCCGGTGGGAGGCGTGCCGTCGAGGCGACGCACGCCGGCGCCGACCCAATCCTGGAAAGGCCGCTTCACCAATCGCCCGAACAGCCGGGGATCGAGATTGGCCGGCACCGCGACCGGCGCGCCCCATGGCTCGCCGCGCACCCAGCCTTCCTGCGCGAGATTGTTGGCGGTGCTTGCGAACACGCAACCGTAGTCGTTCCACAAGTCGCGCCGGCCGGTGTGGCTGAAGTCGACGGCGTATTTCAGGAAGCTGTCGGGCATGAACTGGGTTTGGCCCATGGCCCCCGCCCAGCTCCCGAGCATCTGTTGCGGCTCGATGTCGCCGCGCTGGAGGATGCGCAGGCAGTCCATCAGCTGCTCGTGGAAATAGGCGCGGCGGCGGCCTTCCCAGGCGAGCGTCGCCACCGCCTGGATCACGTTGAAGCGGCCGACGTCGCGGCCATAATCCGACTCCAAGCCCCACAGCCCGACCACGATCGCGCCGGGCACGCCATATTCCGCCTCGACTCGGCCGAGCAGCGCCGCGTGTTTCGCGTATTGCGCCTGCCCGCCCGCGACGCGGCTGTCGGAGACGATGCTGGAGCGATAGCGCTGCCAGGTGAACTGCACCTCCGGCTGATTGCGGTCGAGCTCGATCACGCGGGGGTTGATCCGCAACCCCGGGAGCGCACGCGCGAGCACATGCTCGGATATGCCTTCTTGGCGGGCTTCCGCCTTCACGCCCTCGATATACGAGGCAAAACTTGCGGCATCCTCCGGCGACTGCGCGAAGGCGGGGGTGACGAAGGAGGCTGAGACGGCAGCGACCAAGGTGCGGCGGGCGATCATGGACGCCGTTGTGCCGGAGGATTTGAACAATCGCCAGGGGTTGACGCATGGCGCCACGCGTTGATGCTCGTGCTCGATCGTGCGTCGCGCGCAAAAGCGTGCGTTCCGGGCGCACCAAGGGAGTGAATCAATGTCCAAATTCCGTATTCAGCTGTTGACCACCATCATGGCCGGTGCGCTCGCTGCGGGGACGGCCGCACGCGCCGCAGAACCCATCAAGATCGGCGTGATCGCGGAGCAAGCCGCGATTGCCGGCGAGTCGATCTCGAAGGCGGCGCAGCTGGCGGCCGACGAGATCAACGCCAAGGGCGGCGTCGACGGGCGGCAGGTCCAGATCATCGCCTACGACAACAAAAGTTCGGCGGCCGACTCTGTTCGCGCCTTCCAGCGCGCCGCGCAGCAGGATCACGTGAACGCGGTGATCGCGAGCTATATCAGCGAGGTCGTGCTGGCGCTCGAGCCCTGGGCCGGCCGCCTGAAGATGCCGATGATCACGCCGGGTGCGGCCAGCGACGTGATCACGCAGCGCGTGCACGACGACTACACGCACCTCAAATACGTGTTCCACGGCTATCTCGCCTCGACGCAGATCTCAGATTCAGTCTGCGAAGCCGGCAAGGATCTGCTGATCGGCACGATGAAGTCCAAGACCGCGGTCGTGATGAGCGAAGACGCAGCCTGGACGGTTCCGCTCGACGCGGAATACCTGAAATGTCTCCCGGCGATCGGGCTGAAGCTGCTCGACCACATCCGCCTCTCGCCCGACACGACCGACTTCACGCCGATCTTCAACAAGATCGAAGGGCTGCGGCCGGACGTGATCGTGACCGGCATCAGCCATGTCGGCGTGCAGCCGACGGTCCAGTGGGCGCAGCAGCAGGTGCCGATCCCGATGTACGGCGTCTCCAGCCAGGCGACCAACAGCACGTTCTGGAAGGACACCAACGGCGCGGCCGAAGGCGTGGTGTTCCAGGAAGTGTCCGCGCCCGACGTGGCCGTGACGCCGAAGACAATACCGTTCGCGCAAGCCTACAAGCAGAAGTACGGCAACGACCCGTCCTATGCCGGCTACACGGCCTATGACGACGTCTACATGTGGGTCGACGCGATCCATCGGGCGGGCAGCGACGATCCGGACAAGATCGTCGATGCGATGGAAAAGACGGACTACGTCGGTACGATCGGACGCATCCAGTTCCTTGGCAAGGACAGCCCCTTCACGCACGGCATGAAGATCGGCAAGGGCTACATCTCCGGCCTGATGGAGCAGTGGCAGAACGGCAAGATGGTCACCGTCTGGCCGAGCGACGTGGCCAACGGGAAGGTGCATTTTCCGTCGTTCGTCAAGGCGTCGAACTAACAGGACCGTTCGTGCAGGCAGCATCTCCCTCCGCTTGCGGGAGGGGGTTGGGGAAGGGGGAAGCGACCGCGGATAGCATCCGCCTGCGTCTTCCCCCCACCCAGCCCTCCCCCGCGAGGGGGGAGGGCTTTTCTCTGTGACCGCGCTTCAAATCCTCGTCGACGGGTTCGCGATCAGTGCGCTTTACGGCGTCGGCGCAGTCGGGTTCACGTTGATCTTCGGCGTGTCCGGCGTGCTGAACCTGTCGCACGGCGCGCTGATGGTGGTCGCTGCCGTCGTCGCATGGTACACGGCGGCCTCGTTCAATGCCGGACCGTTCGGCGGTGCGGCGCTCGGCATCATCGCCGGGCTGATCTATGCGCTCGCCACCTTCGTCCTCATCGTGCGGCCGATCCAAAGGTCGCGCGCGATTCAGAACGAGGAGAAGGAGATCTTCGTGCTGACCGGCACGCTGCTCTGGGGGCTGATGACGCAGCAGGCCATCTCCTATCTGTTCACCAACAATCCCCGCACGGTGCTGCCGCTGGTCGAAGGTGTGGTGGACGTCATCGGCGTGCGCACGCCGGTCAACGAGATCATCACCGCGCTCATTTCCTGGGCGGTCATCGGGCTGCTGTACATCTTCGTGCAGAGGACGCGCACCGGAAAGGTACTGCTCGCGGCCTCGATGAATGCGCGCGGCGTCACGCTGCTCGGCTTCGAACTGTCGCGCATCTATCTCGTGACCTGGGCGATCTACGGCCTGCTCGCGGGCCTCGCCGGCGTGCTGCTCGGCGCCTTCCTCGGCGTCAGCTCCGACAGCATCGGCCAGCTCACGGCCAGCGCCTTCTCGATCGTCGTGCTCGGCGGGCTGGGCAGCGTCTCCGGTTCGCTGATCGCGGCGTACGTGGTCGGCTATATCGAGACGATCACCGCCTACACCGTCGCGCCCTCGGTGCGAACGCTGCCCGTGCTCGCGCTGCTGGTACTGGTGGTCTACATGCGGCCGCAGGGCCTGCTCGGACGGAGGTGAGGCGATGCGCTGGCTGAAGCCGGGCATCGCGATCGCGGTGCTGGTCGTCCTCTACCTGCTGCCGTTCGGCGTCTCCGGCTACATCCTCGGACTGCTGACTGTCGCCTATTATTACGGCGTCGCCGCGATGGCCTGGGACCTGCTGTTCGGCTTCGCCGGCGAAGTGAATTTCGGGCCGAGCTTCCTGGTGGGCCTTGGCGCCTACACGGCGGCGCTGCTCAATCATTATGAGGGCGCCCCGGTCTGGCTCTGCCTGATCGCGGGCGGCGCGATGGCGGTGGTCGGCGGCGCGGTGCTGGCGATTCCCGCGCTTCGGCTGCGCGGCCCTTACTTCGGGCTGGTGACGCTCGTCGCCGTGCTGATGATGCAGAACCTGCTCGTGCTGTTCGCGGGATTTACGGGCGGCGAGATCGGACTCGACATCCCCTCGATCCTGACGATCAGCGATCGCTGGAACTACTGGTATGCGCTGCTCTTCATGACGATCAGCGGCGGCCTCATGTTCGGGCTGTCGCAATCCTCGGTCGGCCTGATCCTGCAAGCGAGCGGGCAGGACGCGACGCAGGCGGCGGCGCTCGGGTTCAATGTCGCCAAGCACAAGCTCGCCGCGTTCTGCGTCAGCGCGCTGTTCTCCGGGCTCGCCGGCGCGATGCTGGTATTTTATCTCGCGACCGTTTCGGTCGGCACGGTCGTCGATCTCGCGATCGGCGTACAGTTCATCATCGCCGCAGTGCTGGGCGGACGCCGCACCATCATCGGCGGCGCGATCGGTTCGATCTTCCTGATCGGCGCAGCCGAGATTCTGCGGCCGATCGGCCAGCTCTCGACCTTCGTCGTGTCCGCGGTCGCACTCATCGTGATCCTGTTCTTCCCGGGCGGCTTTCTCGGGGTGGCGTTGCGCGGGCGCGAGCGCGCATGAGTGCGATGCTGACCGTCGACGGGCTCGTGAAGCGCTTCGGCGGACTGATGGCCGTCAAGGATATCGGCTTCTCGGTCGAAGGCGGCGAGATCCTCGGCCTGATCGGGCCGAACGGCTCCGGAAAATCCACTGTGATGAAATGCATCATGGGGATCGAGCGCCCGACCGCAGGCAGCGTTCGCCTCGAAGGGCGGGAGATCGCGGGCTGGCCACCACACCGAATCGCGCGGGCAGGCGTGGGCCTCGTCTGGCAACACTCGCATCCGCTGCCGCGGCAAACGGTGCTGGAGCATATCGAGCTCGCGCTGTTGCCGGACAGCCTGCTCCGCGTCGTCGCCGACCGGCACGTGGCCGACCGCGCCCGCGCCATCGCCGCCCGGGTCGGGCTGGAGCGGGTGGCGAACCGGCTGCCGCGCACCCTGCCCTTCGCCGATCTGCGCAGGCTCGAACTGGCGAAGGCGATCGCCCGCAATCCGAAAGTCGTGCTCGTGGACGAGCCCTTCGCGGGACTCACCTCGGCGGAGGTTGCGGATTTTTCGGAGCTGATCGGCACGTTCCGCGCAGAGGGCCACGCTGTCCTGCTCGTCGATCACAACGTGAAGAGCGTCGCGGCACTCGTGGACCGGGTGTTCGCGATGTATCTCGGCGAGCGCGTAGCCGAGGGAAGCGCCGCCGAGGTGATGCGCGACGAGACGGTGCGCCGCGTCTATCTCGGCGGCGCGATCGCCGGGACCACGCGCCGGTCCCACAGCCGCGTCTCGAACGCGCCGCCGCTGCTCGAGGTCGAGGGTGTCAGCGTCTTCTACGGCAAAGCGCAGGCGCTCGATCAGGTCTCGATCACCGTGCGCGAGGGCGAGTGCGTTTCACTCGTCGGCCTGAACGGTGCCGGCAAGACGACGCTGTTCAACGCGATCAGCGGCATCGTGCCGAGCACGGGCTTGATCCGCTTCACGGGCGAGAGCCTGCGCGGGCGCACGGCGGCGCAGGTTGCGCGCGCAGGCGTCGTGCAGGTTCCGGAATCGCGCGAGCTGTTCGGCGACATGTCGGTGCGCGAGAATCTCGACCTCGGCGGCCAGCATCTGCCGCGCGCGACGTCAGGGCGTCTGCTCGGCGAGTTGTTCGAACTGTTCCCGATTCTGAAGGAGCGGCAGGCGCAGACGGCGCGGACGCTCTCGGGCGGCGAGCAGCAGATGCTGACGATCGCGCGCGCGCTGATGATGCAGCCGAAGCTGCTGATCCTCGATGAGCCGACGCTCGGGCTCGCGCCGGTGATCCTGGAGCAGCTCTCGCGCGCCCTCGGGCGATTGCTTGAGACAACGGGATTGACGGTGCTGCTGGGCGAGCAAAATGTGACGTTCGCGCTGCCGCAGGCCGATCGGGTGTACGTGTTGGAACACGCACGCATCGTGTGGGAGGGGTCACCCGACCGGTTCGCAGAGGAGGCTGGGAGGGGTCTGCTGTAGCGGAGGGACTGTCGGGCGGACCGCGGCGGAGGAAAGTGATCTGCGGCGATGGCTCGATGTGCTCTAAGGGGAACGGCAGCACGTCTGTCAGCCGCCGGTCGTTTCGCAGGAGCTCGTCATGCCCACCATCACCACGAAAGACGGCGTACAGATCTTCTACAAGGATTGGGGTTCGGGCCAGCCGATCGTGTTCAGTCACGGCTGGCCGCTATCGGCGGATGACTGGGATGCGCAACTGCTGTTCTTCCTGCATCAGGGCTATCGCGTTATCGCGCATGATCGCCGTGGCCATGGCCGCTCGACGCAGATCGGCGACGGGCATGATATGGACCATTATGCCGACGATCTCGCGGCTCTGACGACGCATCTCGACGTGCAAAATGCCATCCATGTCGGCCATTCGACGGGCGGCGGCGAGGTGACGCATTATCTCGGGCGGCACGGGCAAAGCCGCGTGGCGAAGGCGGCGCTGATCAGCGCGGTTCCGCCGCTGATGGTGAAGACGGCGGCCAATCCGGAGGGCCTTCCCAAGGAGGTCTTCGACGGCTTGCAGGCGCAGCTTGCCGCGAACCGTTCACAATTCTATCGCGACGTCCCGGCCGGTCCGTTCTACGGCTACAACCGGCCGGGCGCGAAATCATCCGAGGCGGTCATCCAGAATTGGTGGCGCCAAGGGATGATGGGAGCCGCCAAGGCGCACTACGACGGCATCGTCGCGTTTTCCCAGACCGATTTCACCGAAGACCTCAAGAAGATCACCGTGCCGGTGTTGGTGATGCACAGCGAAGACGACCAGATCGTACCTTATGTCGCGTCGGGGCCGAAATCCGCCGCACTGCTGAAGAACGGGACCTTCAAGACGTACAAGGGCTTCCCGCACGGCATGCCCACGACGGAAGCGGAGACGATCAACGCCGACCTTTTGGCGTTCATCAGGAGTTCGTAACGGTCAAGATGCCCCTGAATTTGCGTCCTCCGCCGGACCGATCGTAACGTCCTGACCCTCCCCGGTCCGTCACAGGAACGCCGCAATGCCCGTGCCGTCCATCGCTGCTGCCCCCACCGCGTTCGATGCTTTGAAATGGCGCGGTATCGGGCCTTCCCGCGGCGGCCGCGTGGTCGCCGTCGCGGGCGATCCGCGGGAACCGATGGTGTTCTATTTCGGCGCCTGCGCCGGCGGTATCTGGAAGACCCGGGATGGTGGGCTCTACTGGCGCAACGTCAGCGACGGGTTCCTCACCAGCGCGGCGATCGGTGCGATCGCGGTCGCGCCGTCGGACGCGAACGTCATCTACGCCGGCACCGGCGAGACCGAGATCCGGCTCGATGTTTCATACGGCGACGGCGTCTACAAATCGACCGACGCCGGGCGCACATGGCGCAACGTCGGGCTGCGCGCGAGCAAGCATATCGGGCGCATCTGCATCCACCCCGAAAACGCCGACCTCGTCTATGTCGCGGCGCTCGGCGACATCTTCGGGCCGAACGAGGAGCGCGGCGTGTTCCGCTCGCGCGACGGCGGCGCGAGCTGGGAGCATGTGCTCAAGCGCGACGCCGATACCGGCGCGGTCGAGATCTCGATGGATGCTGCGAACCCGCGCATCCTGTTCGCGGCGTTCTGGCAGACGCGCCGCAACTTCTGGAATCTTTCCAGCGGCGGACCGGGCAGCGGTCTGTTCCGCTCGTTCGACGGCGGCGACACGTGGGAGGAGATCACGCGCGCGCCGGGACTGCCCGACGGGATGCTGGGCAAGCTCGGCGTCGCCGTGTCGCCGGTGCGCGCGGGGCGCGTGTGGGCGCTGATCGAGGCGGTGGGCGACAAGACCGGACTCTATCGCACGGACGATTACGGCGGGCGCTGGGTGCAAGTCTCGTCGAACCGCGACCTGATGCACCGGCCTTGGTACTACACGCACGTCTTTGCCGACACCGGCCACGGAAACACTGTGTACGTCACCAATCTCGGCATGTGGAAGTCGACCGACGGCGGCGCGACGTTCACGGAAATCCTGACGGCGCACGGCGACAATCACGATCTGTGGATCGACCCGAACAACCCGCAGCGCATGATCGAGGGCAACGACGGCGGCGCCGGCGTCTCGTTCAACGGCGGCTACACGTGGTCGTCGATCTACAACCAGCCGACCGGGCAGATCTACCGGATGGATATCGACAACCGCTATCCCTACCGCATCTACGGAACGCAGCAGGACAACACGTCGATCTCCGTGCCGAGCTCGTCGATCTGGGGCGCGATCGTGCTCGGCGACTGCACCTATCCCGGCACCGGCGAGAGCGGTTTCATCGCAGTCGATCCGCGCGACCCGGACATCGTCTATTGCGGCGCCGTGGGTTCGAGCCCAGGCGGCGCGGGGGCGCTGCAGCGCTACGATCACCGCTCGGGACAGATCCAGCTGGTGAACGTGTGGCCGGAAGAGTCTACAGGCGTGGCGCCGAAGGATCTGAAGTACCGGTTCGCCTGGACCTACCCGATCGTGTTCTCGCCGCATGATCCGGGTACGCTGTATGCGGGTGGCAACCACGTGTTCCGTACGCGTGACGAGGGCATGAGCTGGGAGTGCATCTCGCCGGACCTCAGCCTGAACGACAAGTCGCGGCAGGATCACTCGGGCGGCGAGGTGACGCGGGAGAGCGCGGGCGCGGAGGTGCACGCGACCTGCGCCTGCGTCGTGGAATCGAAGCACCGGGCGGGCGAGATCTGGGCGTCGACCGACGACGGCCTGGTGCATGTGACGCGCGACGGCGGCGGATCGTGGACGAACGTGACGCCGCCGGGGATGCCGGAGCTCGCCTATGTCGGCTGCGTGGAGATTTCCGCGCACGACGCAGACACGGTCTATGTCTCGGCGACGCGCTACAAGCTCTCGGACTACCATCCGTATCTATTCCGCAGCGGCGACGGCGGCAAGACTTGGGAGTCGATCAACGGCGATCTGCCCGATGATGAGATCACGCGCGTGATCCGCGCCGATCCGGTGCGGCCTGGACTGCTCTTCGCCGGCAGCGAGACCGGCGTGTTCGCGAGTCTGGACGACGGCGCAACCTGGGGACGGATGCGGGGCGGTTTCCCGGTGGTTCCGGTCTACGACTTGAAGATCAAGGATTCCGATCTCGTCGCCGCGACGCACGGGCGCGCATTCTGGATTCTCGACGATCTTACGCCGCTGCGCAGCGCAGGCGAGGGCAGCGGCAGCGCGCGGCTGTTCGCGCCGCGTACGACGGTGCGCCGAAAACTGCATTTCGGTGCGTTGTCCGGGGTGCGGGCGGGGCTGTCGTTCGGCATCACCTTCGGCGTGGGCGGCGGCATCGCGACCACCGAGAAGCCGGACGGCACGAAAGTGCGCGAGCATCTCGATGTCGGCGAGAACCCGCCGAACGGGGCGATCGTCTATTACTGGCTCGACGAGGGCGCGACCGGCCCGGTGACGCTGACGTTCCGCACCGCGTCCGGCGAGGAGGTCATCTCGTTCCGCAGCGATGATACGGCACTCGACGCGGCGAAGCGGCCGGCCACGCAGCCGGGGCTCAATCGCTTCGTGTGGGATCTGAAGTGGCCCGGACCGACGAAGCTCGATCTCGCCCTGTCGCCGCCCAAGAACAAGCCGCTCGCGCCGGAGCCGGAAGGGCAGCCCGGGCCGACGGTCGTTCCCGGCACGTATCGCGTCGAGCTCGCGGCGGGGTCCGAGATCGCGACGGCGGATTTTGCGATCATCGGGGATCCGCGGCTGAGCACGACGGCGGAGGATTATACCCGGCAGTTCGCGCTGTTGCGGACGCTGACGGACTCGTTCTCCAGCGTGAACGCGGCCGTCAATCGCATCCGGCGTTACAAGCGGCAGCTCGAGGCGCTCGCCGAGCGTTGCGGCGAGCGCGCCGCGGAGCTGGGTGCGAAGGCGAAGACGGCGATCGAGTCGCTGTCGGCGGTCGAGCGCGTGCTGGTCGACGTGCACCGCCAATCGCCGCGCGACACGCTGCGCAATCCGGCTGGCCTCAACGACACGCTGGTCGATCTGATCAACACCGTCGCGATCTCCGACACCCCGCCGACGGCGCCGGCCGATGCCGTCTCGCGCGAGATCATCGCGCAGGCCGATGCGCAATTGGCGAAGCTGGAGGCGGTGGTCGCGGGCGAGATCGCGGAGATCAATCGCTTGTCCGCGGCGGCGTCGATCGATGCGGTCGCGGCGTAGTGTCGCGGGGCTTCGCGGTTCCGCATCTTGCCGGAGACGACGGCGCGCGGTCTAGTGGCGTTCTCGTCCGGAACGAGGGGGTTGCACGATGGATTTCATCGAACAATGGTTCGGCGTCTCGCCTGACGGCGGTGATGGCACGCTCGAGGTCTTTTGGCTCGTCGCCATCGTGGTGGCCGTGCTCGCGATCGTGTTCCGCCGCCGTCTGATCCGGATGCTGTCCGCGCGCTCATCCGACCGCCGCTGATGCGGGGTCGCCGTCAGGGCGACGCCATCTCCGCATCCACCGCCGACGCGAGATCGAAGAACCGCCGCCGCACCTCCGCGGCATGGGGGTTGTCGTGCTCGATCGCGCGGAACACTTCCGGCGCGTCGTGACGTACCATGCCGATGGCCTCGATCAGCAGGTCGAAGCTGCGCGTGGTGATGCGGGCCGGCAGCGGTTCCATCTGGACCAGCACTTTCGCGATCAGATGCGTCAGGCCCTGCGCCGTCGCGGCCTCGCGGTCATGCGCGTCAGGCGTGGTCACGATCACCCGCAGCCCGAGCGCGCGTCGCAGGAATGCGGCGACGCGTCGCGCGCGCGTGCCGCGGACCGGGGAGACGGCGATCTTCAACCCGGCGATTCCCCCACGCGCGCTCTGCGGACCGAACAGGGGATGGGTCGCCACGATGTCCACATGGTCGGGCAGTCCGCGGCGCATGATATCGGCGGGGAGCACCTTTACGGAGCCGACGTCGAGCACCAAGGCGCCGTCGATCAGATGCGGGCGGATCGCAGCGACGGCTTCCGCCATCCTACTGACAGGCGTCGCGAGCACCACGACGGGGCAAGACGCGGCATCCGCCAGATCCCCGACCGGCCCGGCCGGGTCGTAAGCACGGATCGCGAAAAACGGCGCGAGATGCTGGGCCATCAGGCGGCCGAAGGCGCCGAAGCCGATGATCCCGAGCGCGAGGCGCGGGGCGGGGCTGATGTCGAACGGCACGGCGACGGTTCCTTCTTTGGAGCGGCACGCCGGCGGTCGCGAATGGCGAAGTCTCAACCGCTGGCGGAGGCAGCGGTTGAACGATGACGAAGCATCCCGCCGCTAGATGAGCGGGCGGTAATACAGTCCGGAAGCGGAGCGGCGCGTCGTCATCTCCGGGAGCTACCGCTCCGCATCCGGGCGAGTCAATGGCAGACCTCCAAACACAGCTATGCTCGCCCCGCCACAAGGGTCATGCGGTACCTTCGCCTCGGGCGGCAGTCAGTCCCGGGCGGCTTCCGGTCTTCGCGCCGTCCCCATACTGTACCGCCGACCTCGCTGCGGAAGGACCACCCGACATGGCCGACGTGATGCAAACCCAGCGCCGCCGCCTCGGCGCGAGCGATCTCTTCGTCTGTCCCATCGGCCTCGGCTGCATGGGCCTCTCCGGCGTATACGGCGACGCCGAAGATGCCGCCTCGGAGGCGCTGATCCGGGCGACCGTCGAGCGCGGCGTGAACCATCTCGACAGCGCGGACATGTATGGCTGGGGCCACAACGAAACGCTGATCGGACGCGCGATCAAGGGGATGCGCGACCGGATCGTGCTGGCGACGAAATTCGGCCAGACCCGTCGGGAGGGGCAGCCGAACGGGGTGAACGGCCGGCCTGAATACGTGCAGCAGGCCTGCGAGGCGAGCCTGCAGCGGCTCGGCGTGCAGGTGATCGACCTCTACTACCAGCACCGCGTCGACCCCACGGTGCCGATCGAGGAAACGGTGGGCGCCATGGCCCGGCTGGTCACGCAGGGCAAGGTTCGCGCACTCGGGCTGTCGGAAGCACGCCCGAGCACGATCCGCCGCGCGCACGCGACGCATCCGATCGCGGCGGTGGAGACCGAGTTCTCGCTGCTGTATCGCGCGGAGGCGGAGGAGACGCGGCGGACCACGCGGGAGCTGGGCATCGGCTTCGTCGCCTATTCGCCGCTCGGGCGCGGGTTCCTGACCGGCGCGATCCGCACGCAGGACGACGTGAACGGAAGGCGCGCGGCGCATCCGCGGTTCCAGGCGGAGAATTTCGACGCCAACCGGCGGCTCGCGGCGGTCGTGGAGGAGATGGCCGCGCGCAAGGGCTGTACACCGGCGCAGCTGACCCTGGCGTGGCTGCTTGCCCAGGGCGAGGACGTCGTCGCCATTCCGGGCACGCGCTACCTGGAGCGGCTCGAGGAAAATCTCGGCGCGCTCGACGTGCGGTTGACGGAGGCGGAGATCGCGGAGCTGTCGGAGAAGATCCCGGTCGGCGCGGCGTCGGGTACACGGTATCCCGCGGGCGGCATGCCGTCGGTCTACGTGTAGGCCGCCGCCGGCCGTTACTGCACGCGTGCGAAATGCCCGAAATCGGACGTCGCGGATTTCGGCACCTGGCTGCCGTCGATCGCGGACGCCGTCGGGCCGCCGGGCGCGAACGCGAAGGTCATCAGGCCGGGAAACAGATCGGGATTCTCGAACGTGAGCAGAAACGTGTCGCCTGACCAGTGCGAGAGGCGACCCGGGTAGGCTGCGGGACCGATCGCAACGCTCAGCAGATCGCCGCTCCGTGCGATTGTCATCTCGCCATAGAGCGTGCTTTCGTACCGTCCCACGAACGCACCGAGATCACGCGCGAGCGGCTGCGCATCTGCGGGGGGCCTGGGCACGTCGAGCACCGCGTTCCAGAGCGGCTGCTGCTTGCGGATCTCTGTCTGCAGGTCCTGTCCGGAGGGACCGAGCTCGCGCTCCAGGAACGCGGCGCGCACGGCCTCGCCGTACACCGTCAGCTGCTTGTTGGAGAACACCGCGATGCCGATACGGCGCTCGGGGATGAGCGTGACGATGGTGCGCACGCCGTTGAGCGCGCCGTTCTTCTCGATGACGCGGTACTGGAGGAAGTGGTAGCTCTCGCAGCCGAGCCCCGCGGAATCGTTCGGGTCGTGCAGCGGGCCGCCGGTTCCCTGCACCATGCTGGCGGCATAGATGTCGGTGACGGCCTGCTTGCTCAGGACAGAGCGGCCTTCGAAGGAGCCATCCGCCAGCAGCATCTGCATCCAGCGCGCGATGTCCGCGCCGGTCGAGACGATCGCGCCGGCGCCGCTGAACGCGTCCACGTCTTCGTTCGGCATGATCGAGTCGTCGAGGTTGTGGGCGGCCGCGTGATTGTCGTCCTCGAACAGCGTCGCGCGCGTCGGGCCGGAGCGGACCATGCCGAGCGGCCTGAAGATCGCGGTGGCGAGAAGATCGGGCGGTGTCAGGCCGGCCGCTTGGGCGGCGGCATGCTGGCCGAGGAAGATGCCGTAATTCGAATACGCCCATTTCTCCCGGAACGAATGGTCGAACGGCAGGAAGCGGGCGCTGCTCGCGAGTTCGTCGGGGCTGTAGCCGAGCACGGGCAGCAGGTCTCCGCCGTACGCGGGCAGGCCGGTGCGGTGGGCGAAGTAGTCGCGCAGCGTCGCGTTCTCGGTCGCATACGGAACGGCGAGCGCGGTCGCGGCCGAGAAGCCGATTACCGGCTGATCCCAGCTCACGACGCCGCGGTCGACGAGGGTCGCGACGGCGGTCGCCGCGACAAACTTGCTCATCGAGGCGATCTGGAAACGGGTGTCCACGTCGACCGGATCGGGCGCGCCGTTGCGCCGAACGCCATAGCCTTTGACGAACACCGGCCCGTCCGCGCTCGCCACGACCACGACCGCGCCGGGCACGTCGTAGTCCCGCAACGTCTTCTGCGCGAACTGGTCGAACGTCATCCCGTCGACCGCCCGCGTCAGCGCATCGTCCGCCCATGCGGCGGCAAGCGGCATCGTCGAGAGGGCGAGCGCGAGCCACAAAGCGTTACGGTGGAGCGATCCGGTCATCTTCCCTCCGGCTGAGCGGTTGCAGTGTCTCGCGTCTGTGGCGATGGTGAGCGGCCTGCGAGGGACACGCAAACGATGCCTTACGACGCTGCGCCGAACCGCTACGACGATGCGACCTTCCGCCGCTGCGGCCGCAGCGGGATCGTGTTGCCGCCGGTTTCGCTCGGGCTGTGGCAGAATTTCGGCGGCGTCGATCCGTTCGAGACCGGGCGCGCGATGATCCTGCGGGCGTTCGACCGCGGGGTGACGCATTTTGATCTCGCCAACAATTACGGGCCGCCGCCGGGTTCGGCTGAGGAGGGGTTCGGGCGGGTGCTGACCGCCGATCTGCGGTCGTATCGGGACGAGCTGATCGTCTCGACCAAGGCCGGCTACACGATGCGGCCCGGACCGTATGGCGACTGGGGATCGCGCAAATATCTGGTCGCGAGCCTGGACGCGAGCCTACGGCGCATGGGGCTGGAGTACGTCGACATCTTCTACCACCACCGGATGGATCCGCAGACGCCGCTCGAGGAGACGATGGGGGCGCTGGCCGCGGTCGTGCGGGCCGGCAAGGCATTTTACGTGGGGCTCTCGAACTATTCGCCCGATCGCACCGCGGAAGCGGCGGTGCTGCTACGTGGATTGGGCACGCCTTGCCTGATCCATCAGCCACGGTACTCGATGCTCGACCGCACGATCGAG
Organism: Acetobacteraceae bacterium; assembly: GCA_036265085.1. Taxonomy (GTDB): domain Bacteria; phylum Pseudomonadota; class Alphaproteobacteria; order Acetobacterales; family Acetobacteraceae; genus DATAPS01. Next base: position 14,954 of record DATAPS010000279.1, read on the forward strand.
GGTGGCCTGCTCGATACGCTCGCCGCCCACGGCATCGGTTGCGCGGTGTTCTCGCCGCTCGCGCAGGGCCTGCTGACCAGCAAATATCTTGCTGACATCCCTCAAGATGCGCGGATGGCCCGCGGCGGGACGCTCAAGCCGGAGCGACTCACACCGGAGCTGCGCGCTGCGCTGGGGGTCCTCTCGGCGGTGGCCGAAGCGCGCGGACAGGCGCTCGCGCAGATGGCGCTCGCCTGGGTCCTGCGGGACGCGCGCGTGACAACCGCGGTCGTCGGTGCGCGGACGGTCGGACAGCTCGACGAATTGCTCGATGCACAGCGCGCGCCCGCTTTTGCGGACGCGGAGCTGCGCGCGATCGACGCGGCGCTGTCGGGCTAGCGCGACATCCCCCGCGCGCGCCGCCACCGCGCAATCCCGAGCATCACCAAGCCGCCTCCGAGCAGGCCGAGCGTCGCGGGTTCAGGAACCGCCGCGATCGCCAAGCTCTGGGTTCCCACGAGCGAGGCGAACGCCACTGCGTTGCCGCCGAAGTGCGGAGCCTCCGCGATGAGCATGTTCGCCTCGGCCTGCGCGGCGGCCGATGCACCCGAGTAGGTGAACGACGGCTCCTCGATCGACCAGATGGCGAGCTGCACGCCAGCTGAATCCGCGGCCGTGGCGGAGCCGCTGGCGATCAGCTCGTTGCCGTAGTTGACGAGACCGCCGATCTCCTGGATCTGCGTGCTCGTGAGAATGGTCCCGTTAAAGTCGGTTGCGATCGGAGCGATGTGATACGCGAGGTCGTTCGCGCCGACATACACGTCGTGAGAAAGATCGATGCACCACGCGTCGATCACACCGGCCGATGTCGTCAGCACGATCTGGCCGACATAGGCGGCCCCGCTCACCGGCGTCTCGAGCGTGATCACCTCGTTCAAGGGAACCTCGACGTCGGTCACCGTGATGGGCGCAGCGATCGAGGGGCCGGCGCTTGCGAGCGCGAGGAAAACAGCGGCAAGGACTGAAGCCGCGAGCGGGCGTCGCATAAAGCCTCCGAAAAACTACGATTGAGTCGCAGTTTTTGCGGTGTGCTTCGTGGGCATAATGGACCAGACTCGGCCGCACTGTCAAGATCCTTGCAACCACGTAACTTCAGGCGGAAGGCGGAGCTGCGCCCTTCACCTGCGTGCGGTGCATGACGCGCCGGGCCGCCGGATCGAACGGGTCGCGGCGATGCATCGTGCAACGGTTGTCCCACAGCACGAGATCGCCGGCCCGCCAGCGATGGGTCCAGGCCAGCGCACGGCGGGTCGCGTGATCCCAGATTTCGTCGAGCAGCACATCGGAGGCGGCGAGGTCCATTCCCTCGAGCCAGGCCATCCGGCGGCGGCCGAGGTAGAGCATGCGGCGGCCGCTCTCGGGGTGGGTGCAGACGAGCGGATGGATCGTGCCGGGGGCGTCGCGCGGGTCGTCGGTGACGGTCGCGCCTTCGCGGACGTAGCCGCCGCTGTTATAGGTGCCGTCATGCTTGACGCGCAGGCCCGCGACGCGGCGGCGCAGGGCCTCCGGGAGCGCGTCGTAGGCGGCATACATGTCGCAGAAGGAGGTGTCGCCCCCGGTTTGCGGCACCTCGAGCGCGTACAGCAGGCTCGCCTTGGGCGGGGACGGCAGATAAGACATGTCGGTGTGCCAGACCGCCTCGCCGGCCCCGAGACTGCCGATGGCGACGCCGTTCTCGATGACGTTCGAGACGACATAGATCTCCGGCATGCCCTCCACGAAGCGCCGCCCGTTCTCCTGGATCGGGGCATGATCGAGGTCGCCGAACCGGCGGGAGAAGGCGACGAGATCGTCGTCGGCGAGCGATTGATTTCGGAACAAAAGGACCTGATGCGCGATCCAGGCGTCATGGATGGCGGTGAACTCGGATGCAGCGAGGCGGCGCAGATCGATATCGGCGATTTCGGCAACGAAGGCGGGATTTCCCGCCACACCGCCCGCGGGGGTGACGCGGAGCGTATCGGTCGAGGTGCTCATGGCGGATCCTACGTTCTGCTTGCGGGGGATGTTCGCGCGGCGGCGCGGCCCTGGGAAGCTTGATCGGCGTTTGGCTGGTCTGGGGCATCGCGGCGCTGGCGACCGCGGGCGTGATCGTGCGGCCGTTCGGATGGCCGGAGTTCGTCTGGGCGCTCGGCGGCGGAGCGCTGCTGGTCGCACTCAGGCTGCTGCCGCCCGGAGCCGCGCTCGCCGGCGTGGCGCGCGGGACCGACGTCTATCTGTTCCTGACCGGGATGATGCTGCTCTCGGAAATGGCGCGGCAGGAGCGGCTGTTCGACTGGCTGGCCGCCATGGCGACGCGGGCGGCAGGGGGATCGGCGGGGCGGCTTTTCACGCTGCTGTTCGGGGTCGGCGTGGTGGTCACGGCGTTCCTTTCCAACGACGCGACCGCCGTGGTGCTGACGCCCGCGGTCGCCGCGGTGGTCCGGGCGGCCGCGGCGAAAGAAGCGTTGCCGTATCTGTTCACCTGCGCCTTCGTTGCGAACGCGGCGAGCTTCGTGCTGCCGATCTCGAATCCGGCGAACCTGGTCATCTACGGCAGCCACATGCCGCCGCTGCTGACCTGGCTGCCGCGCTATCTCCTGCCCTCTGCCGCCTCGATCGTGGCGACCTACGGCGTCCTGCGCTGGACCCAGCGCGCGCACTTGGCGGAGG
>DATAPS010000280.1:0-22405 GCA_036265085.1 Acetobacteraceae bacterium
AGTCGCCGAGGAATTCGTGGCGCGCGACGACGACCCTGCGCGGCAGTGGTTTTTCGATCCGTTCGTGCCCGAGATGGTCATGTGGCAGGAGAGTGGCCGCGGCGAGCCCCGGCGTGTCCGCTGGGAAGACGTGCCGACCGACGATCTCGCCAGCGATCCGGACTATTGGATGCTCGATCCGGGGGCCGCCTGGCACGGGTTCGGGAACGTGGCGCCGGGCTACGCGATGACGGATCCGAACAAGCTGACCTTGCTGACGCCGGGCTTCGATCGCGCGACCGGCGCGTATGCCGAGCACGGGGTCCCCGCCCCTGTGCTTGCAGTGTTCCTGCGCGAGAACCGGATCGTGCCGGAGAAGAACGACCTCAACTCCATTCTGTTCCTGCTCACGCCGGGGGTGGAGAGCAGCAAGGCGGGAACACTGCTGAGCACGCTCGTCTATTTCAAGCGCATGCACGACGACAACCGCGAGCTCGACGACATCATGCCTGATTTCGTCAAACAGCGGCCTAAGCGCTACAGCGGGAAACGGCTGCGTGACCTGTGCGCGGAGATGCACCAATTCTATCGCGAGCACGACACGACCACGCTGCAGCGGCGGCAGTTCCGCCGCGAGCATTTCCCGACCCTCGCCATGCGGCCGCAGGACGCGCTGCGCGAGCTCGTGCGGAACAACGTCGATTATCTGCCGATCAGCGAAGTCGGAGGGCGGATCGCGACGACGCTGTGGGTCGTTTATCCTCCCGGTATTGCGACGATCATCCCTGGCGAGCGGTTGGATGAACGCACGCGGCCGATGGTTGATTACCTCGAGGTGTTCGAGCGCGGGGCGAACCTGTTCCCCGGCCTCGACAACGAAATCCAGGGCATCTACCGCGAGGTCGAGCCCGACGGAGCGGTGCGGTTCTACACCTACGTCGTGCGGGAGTAGACGAGTTCGCCGGAATCGGGTGCGTCGGCATCGAGTTCCAACAGCCGCACGCAGGCCTCGAACGCGCTCTCGACCGAGAGCGCCTCCATCGTCGGCTCCGGCGCAAGCGCCCAAGCGGCGCGGCGTCCGATGGGCGCCATCTCGACGGCGCGGTCCGCGGTCGTCCCGCATAAGCCGATCGTCGGGGTGCCGCAGGCGGCGGCGAGGTGCATGAGGCCGCTGTCGTTGCCCACATAGAGGCGGGCGCGCTGGATGCAGGCGGCGGTTTCGGCGATCGTCAGCTTGCCGCATAGGTCGATTGCGCCGGGGATGGCGGCGAGCACGGGGTCGGCGAGGGCGCGTTCATGGGGCCCGGGACCGCCCAGGACGAGAGCGGCGGCGCCGGGCAGGGGGCCCGCGCGGAGACACTGGAGCAGAGCGGCGAAGCGGTCGGGCGCCCAGGTCTTCGGCGCCCAGTTGGCGGTGGGGCCGAAGGCGATCGCGGGGCGGCCCTCCGGGATCAGGGATGCGGCTTTCGCGCGGTCTTCGGGGGCGGTCCAGACGATCGGCAGCGGGGCGGGCGAGATGCCGAGCACGGCCGCATGCTGTTCATACATCCGGATCGGGTGACGCTTGGTGCGGAGGGCGCGGCGGCGGGCGCGCAGGAGATACGCGAGCCCCGAGCCCTTGAGATCGACGACGAGGTCCCAGCGCGTGCCGACGACCTGGAGCCACAGTTCCAGCCAGTGACGGTCGAAGCGCTGCTTGTCGATCAGGATCGTGCGCTCGCGGTTCGGCATGCGCGCGAATACGCCCTCGGCCGCCGCTCCGCAGACCACGGTGACGCGGCAGTGGGGATGGCGGCGGATCAGGTGATCGAGCACGCCGCAGGTGAGGACGGCGTCGCCCACCCGGTTGCCGGAGACGAAAAGAATGCGCACGGGCCGCGTCTAGCGGTGACGGGGGGTGTAGGCAATCCAGCGGGGTAGCCCGAAAGGCCGTATGTTACTAATTAGCAACGAGATGGGCGTGAGTCCGCCCGCCGCGAAACCGACCGATTTTTGACGAAGCCACCGCGACGGCGATGCTCTGGGACAGCTTGATCGTGCGCCGGCCGCCGCCCGCGCGAAATCCTGCGGGTATGGCAGTCGCTGCGCCTCGGGGTCGGCAGGCGGTCCGGCTACGGTGGGGCGCGGGAGCTTCGGCAGGCACAGCGGCGCGGGACCGGCGACGCTCCGCATCGTGCACGGCGCGCGAACGACCCGGCCGACCCTCTCCGGCGCGGCGGCGATTAGCGCACGGTCTTCCGGCGCGGGAGACGCAAGGCGGGTCTCCGGCACAGCGCATGCGGGTCAGGATGCGGGCGATCCGGGCCAGCATCTCGGGGTCGTCGGCAAAGAGCGCGCACACCAGACGGAATACCCCCTCAAGGAGCTGAGTAAAGCGCTCGGTCAGGGGGAGGGGGGCGTCGGGCATGGGTGGAATTTGACAGTATCCGCTGATTTGGGCGATCCGGGAATGTGCGTAGGACGGCCGCGCCTAGGCCGCGTCCTGACCCGCCGGCGGATCCGGCCTCGACGGGGCGGGTTGCAACCCGCCCTACGACGGCGCGAGGCGACGAAAAGCGGGGCCGCGATCTTGACGCTTGCGGGCGAGTGGGCCATCTCCTGGAAACAGGACCGGCCAAGTCCGAATAGGCTCCGATCAATATGCTCAGGCTTTCAAAGCTGACCGATTATGCGGTCGTGGTGCTGATCCGGCTGTCGTCGGGGCGGGACGGCGCCAGCCTTCAGACGTCTGCCGCGATCGCGGCAGCGACTGCCGTGCCGGAACCGACCGTCGCGAAGGTGCTTAAGTGCCTTGCCGCGGCGGAGCTCGTCACGTCAACGCGTGGCGCGCATGGCGGATATCGGCTTTCCAAGCCGCTTGCCGCGATTTCGGTCGCCGACGTGATCGCCGCGATCGACGGGCCGATCGCGCTTACCGCCTGCGTCGACGGCTCGTCCGTTTCCTGCGACGTGAGCAGCCTCTGTGCGGTCCGGGGAAGGTGGGACCTCGTCAACGACGCCATCCATCAGTCGCTCTCGGCGATCAGCCTCGCCGACATGCGGGACGCATCGGTGCCTTATGCGTTCCGCTCTTACCGAACACTCGCCGTGCCCGCCGCGCACGGCGCCGATTAGAGGACGCTCGCATGCCAGCCGTCGCCGAAACGCTAGAGACTGTCGAGTCCGTCACGGGCTCCGGCTACAAATGGGGTTTCATTACCGACATCGAAATGGATGTCGCGCCGAAGGGGCTGAACGAGGACACGATCCGGCTGATTTCCGCGCGCAAGGAAGAGCCGGCCTGGCTGCTGGAGTGGCGGCTGCAGGCCTATGCCGCGTGGCTGAAGACGCGCGAGCCGAAATGGGCGTCGGTCGAGCATCCGCCGATCGACTATCAGGACATCCACTACTACGCGGCGCCGAAGCAGAAGGCCGGTCCGAAGAGCCTTGACGAGGTCGATCCAGAGCTGCTCGCTACCTACGAGAAGCTCGGCATTCCGCTGCGGGAGCGCGCGATCCTCGCGGGCGTCGAAGGTGTCGACGAGCCGCGGTCCAACATCGCGGTCGACGCGGTGTTCGACAGCGTGTCGGTGGCCACGACATTCCGCAAGACGCTGGCCGATGCGGGCGTGATCTTCTGCCCGATCAGCGAGGCGGTGCGCGAGCATCCCGAGCTCGTCCGCAAATATCTCGGCAGCGTCGTGCCGGCGGGCGACAATTTCTTCGCGGCGCTCAACAGCGCGGTCTTCACCGACGGCAGCTTCGTCTACATCCCGAAGGGCGTACGCTGCCCGATGGAGCTGTCCACCTATTTCCGCATCAATGCTCGCAACAGCGGGCAGTTCGAGCGGACGCTGATCATCGCGGAGGCCGGAAGTTACGTCAGCTACCTCGAGGGTTGCACCGCGCCGCAGCGCGACGAAAACCAGCTGCATGCCGCGGTGGTCGAGCTGATCGCGATGGACGACGCGCAGATCAAGTACAGCACAGTGCAGAACTGGTATCCGGGCGACGCGGAAGGCCGCGGCGGCATCTACAACTTCGTCACCAAGCGCGGCGCCTGCCGCGGGGCGCGGAGCAAGATCTCCTGGACTCAGGTCGAGACGGGATCTGCGATCACCTGGAAATATCCGTCCTGCGTGCTGCATGGCGACGACAGCGTGGGCGAGTTCTATTCGGTCGCGGTGACGACGAACCGCCAGCAGGCCGATACCGGCACCAAGATGATCCATATCGGCCGGAATACGAAAAGCACGATCGTCTCGAAGGGCATCAGCGCCGGGCGCTCGAACAACACCTATCGCGGCCAGGTGAAGGTGATGCCGCAGGCGGCGGGCGCGCGGAACTTCACGCAGTGCGACAGCCTGCTGATCGGCGACCAGTGCGGCGCGCATACGGTGCCGTACATCGAGAGCCGCAACCCGACCGCGACGCTGGAGCATGAGGCAACCACGTCGAAGATCGCCGAGGACCAGCTGTTCTACTGCCGCCAGCGCGGACTGTCGGAAGAGGATGCGGTGAACCTGATCGTCAATGGGTTCTGCAAGGAAGTGCTGAAGGAGTTGCCGATGGAGTTTGCCGTCGAAGCGCAGAAGCTGCTCGCGGTGAGCCTCGAAGGCTCGGTGGGTTAGGGTCATGCTGGAAATCAACGATCTCTCGGCCACGGTCGGGGACAAGGGCATCCTGTGCGGCGTGACGCTGTCCGTACCCAAGGGCGAGATCCACGCGATCATGGGGCCGAACGGCTCGGGCAAGTCGACGCTGTCCTACGTGCTGTCCGGCCGCGAGGGCTACGAGGTGACGGGCGGTTCCGCGACATTCGAGGGCGAGGATCTGCTCGCGATGGAGCCGGAGCAGCGCGCCGTGGCGGGGCTGTTCCTGGCGTTCCAGTATCCGGTCGAGCTGCCCGGCGTCGGCAACGCGAACTTCCTCCGCACGTCGCTGAACGCGATCCGGCGCGCGAGAGGCGAGCCGGAGCTGGATGCGGTGCAGTTCCTGAAGCTCGCGCGTGCCGCGACCAAGAAACTGGCGATGCCAGACGACATGCTGAAGCGCAACGTCAATGTCGGCTTCTCCGGCGGCGAGAAGAAGCGCAACGAGGTGCTGCAGATGGCAGTTCTGCGGCCCAAGCTCGCGATCCTCGACGAGACCGATAGCGGGCTCGACATCGACGCGCTGAAGGTCGTGGCGGACGGCGTGAACGCGCTGCGTGCGCCCGACTTTTCGGCGCTCATCATCACGCATTACCAGCGCCTGCTCGACTATATCGTACCCGACCGCGTCCACGTACTCATCAACGGCCGCATCGTCCGCTCCGGCGGGCCGGATCTGGCGCGCGAGCTGGAGGCGAGCGGCTATGGCGCCGTGATGGCGGAGACGGAGGCGGTATGAGCGATCTCGTCGACGCATTCACGTCGCGCTACCAAGGTCTGCGCGACAAGCTGCCGGGAGACGTCGCGGTGCGCGACGCAGCGGCGGCATCGTTTTCGCGTGGCTTGCCGACGATGCGGGACGAGGCCTGGCACTACACCAGCCTGCGTCCGCTCGCCGATGTCGCGTTCCACACGGCGCTGACGCCGATCGGGGATTTCGCGGCGCTGATGGCGCGCGTGCCGGATCTCGCCGCGCCGCGGCTGGTGTTCGTCGCCGGCCGGTTCCGCGACGATCTCTCGATCGTGCCGGACGGCGTCGCGGTACGAGTCGGCGGCCCGGGCTTCGGCCCGCTCGCGCATCCCGAGTCCGAGCGGCTCGTCGCGCTGAACACGATGCTTGCCGAGGACGGCGCGACGATGGAAGTCGCCGAGAACGTCCATGCAGGTGCGCTGATGCTGGTCAGCCTCGGTGGACAGACCGACGGGCGCGCGACGGCGTTTCATCCGCGCCACCGCCTCCGGATCGGCGCCGGCGGCTCGCTGACGCTGATCGAGATTTCGATCGGTCAGGGCACCTATCTGCACAATCCGGTGCTGGAAGCGGAGGTGTGCGAAGGTGCAACGCTGACGCATCTGCGCATGCAGGACGAGGCGGAGGATGCGTTCCATCTCTCGACCGTCTACGCCGACGTTGCCGCTCGCGGCACTTACGACAGTTTCGCTTTGACGCTCGGCGCGCGGCTCGCGCGCATGGAAGTGCATGCGCGGCTCGGCGGTCCGAACGCCGCTGCGCATCTCAACGCGGCGCAGCTGCTCGGCGGCCGCCAACATGCGGATTTCACCACCGTCGTCTCTCATGACGCGCCGTCCTGCGCCTCGCGCCAGACGGTGAAGAACGTGCTGACGGGACGCTCGCGCGGCGTGTTCCAGGGGCGCATCGAAGTCGCCCGTGTCGCGCAGAAGACCGACGGCTACCAGATGAACCAGGCGCTGCTGCTCTCGCCGCACGCCGAGATCGACAGCAAGCCGCAGTTGCAGATCTACGCCGACGATGTGAAGTGCAGCCATGGCTGCACCGTCGGCGAACTGAACGCGGACCAGCTGTTCTATCTCCGCAGCCGCGGCATTCCGGCGGCCGACGCGCGCGCGATACTGGTCCGTGCATTCCTGACCGAAGCGCTCGATCCGATCGCCCATGAGCCGACCCGTGCGGCGATGGAGCAGATGATCGACGCCTGGTGGATGGGGCATTCCTCGTGAACGATCTAGCGCCTTTCAGCACCTTCGACGTCGCGCGCATTCGTGCCGACTTCCCGATCCTGTCGCAAACGGTTCGGGGAAAGCCGCTGGTCTTCCTCGACAGCGCCGCCTCAGCGCAGAAGCCGCGTGTCGTCATCGACGCAATGGTGCAGGCAATGGAGACGCAATACGCGAATGTCCATCGCGGCCTGCACTGGATGAGCGAGCGCACGACGGACGCGTACGAGAGCACGCGCGACGCGCTCGCCCGCCTCATCAATGCGCCCGATCGTCACGAGATCGTCTTCACGGGCAATTCGACCGGGGCGATGAACCTCGTCGCGCACAGCTATGGGCGCGGCGTGATGAAACCCGGTCAGGCGGTGGTGATCTCGGAGATGGAGCACCACTCCAACATCGTCCCGTGGCAGATGCTGCGCGACGCGCATGGCATCGAGCTGCGGGTCGCCCGTGTGACCGACGGCGGCGAGCTCGACATGGCCTCGCTCGAGTCGCATCTGCAGGACCGCAGCGTCGGTCTCGTCGCGATCACGCACATGTCGAACGTGCTCGGCACCTACACGCCGGCCGCGCGCATCGCCCGGCTCGCGCACGAATACGGGGCGAAGGTGCTGTTCGACGGCTCGCAGGCGGTGGTGCATCGCCGGGTCGACGTGCAGGCGCTGGACGCCGATTTCTACTGCTTCACCGGCCACAAGCTCTACGGCCCGACCGGCATCGGCGTGCTCTGGGCGCGGCGCGAGCTGCTCGAGCGAATGCCGCCCTTCCTGGGCGGCGGGGACATGATCTCCTCGGTGACATGGGAACGCTCCACCTGGGCGGAGGTGCCGCATAAATTCGAGGCGGGCACCCCCGCGATCATCGAGTCGATCGGCCTCGGCGCGGCGGTGGGCTATGTCGAGAGCATCGGCTACGACGCCATTGCCGAGCACGAGGCGGACCTGACCGAGCACGCGCTGGCCCGGCTCTCCGCGATCGAGGGCGTCCGCGTCATCGGCCGCGCGCAGGACCGCGGCGGCGTGGTGTCCTTCACGCTTGACCGCGCGCACGCGCACGATGTGGCGACGCTGCTGGACCGGCAAGGGATTGCGGTGCGCGCCGGGCATCATTGCGCCGAGCCGCTGATGCGGCGCTTCGGCGTCGAGAGCACGGCGCGGGCGAGCTTCGGCGTCTACACGTTGCGCGGCGAGATCGACGTTCTCGCCGATTCCCTGATCCGTGTCCGGGAGTTCTTCGCGTGAGCGACGCCGCAACCTTCGACGACCTGCGCGACCTGTATCAGGAGGTGATCCTCGATCATGGCCGCCGCCCGCGCCACGGCAAGCGCCTCGTGCAGTTCGATGCGCACGCGAAGGGCGACAACCCGATGTGCGGCGACCGCGTGGAGGTGTTCATCCGGCGCGAGGGCGATCGCTTGGCGGAGACCGGGTTCGAGGCGCGCGGCTGCGCGATCTCGATCGCGTCGGCGGACCTGATGGCCGAGACGGTCGCGGGCAAGCCGGCGGACGCGGTGCGGGCGCTGTTCACCCGCTTCCGCGAAATGGCGCGGACCGGCAAATGCCCGGACTGCGACAGCGACGAAGCCATGCAGCGGTTGCAGCCGTTCGCGGGCGTGTCGGAATATCCTTCGCGCGTGAAATGCGCGACATTGCCGTGGCACGCGCTCATCGCGGCGCTGGACGGTGAAGGGCAGGCGAGCAGTGAATGAGATCCCCACACCTGAGGCCGGCAAGCCGGCGCCCGTCAGTGCCTGGACACCCGACGGCGAGGAGATGTCACGTCCGACCGAGGACGCGGTGATCGGCGCGATTTCTTCGGTCTACGATCCGGAAATCCCGGTAAACATTTACGAACTCGGCCTGATCTACGCCATCGAGATCGAGGAGTCCGGGGCGACCAAGGTGGAGATGACCCTGACCGCGCCGGGCTGCCCGAGCGCGCAGGAGCTGCCGGAGCAGGTGCACAACGCGATCATGGCGGTCCCGGGTGTTCCCTCCTGCGACGTGCAGGTCGTCTGGGATCCGCCGTGGGATCCGAGCCGCATGAGCGAAGATGCGCGGCTGGCATTGAACATGTTCTGACGGAGCGCGATCTTACCCCCATGAGCACGACACTCACCGTATCCAAGCCGCGCCGAGCGCTGCCGCCCCTGATGTCGCTGACGGACGCCGCCGCGGATCGCTTGCGGCGGCTCTACGAGGGCGGGCAGGCGGGCAAGCTGCTGCGCATCGCCGTGAACACCAAGGGCTGTTCCGGCATGTCCTATGACATGAGCTGGACCGATGCGCCCGGTCCGGGCGACGAGGTCGTCAGCGACAAGGGCGTGACCGTGCTGGTGGACCGCAAGGCGACGCTGTTCCTGATCGGCACGACGATGGACTACGAGGTGAAGGCGCTGTCTACGGGCTTTACCTTCACGAATCCCAACGAGAAGGGCCGCTGCGGCTGCGGCGAGAGCTTCACGGTCTGACCCGACGACGGCGAGATCGCCGCCTACAAATCGTTGCTCGTGCTGGCCGACGGAACAAGCCCCGCAGCGCACAGCAGCTGCTGGAGCAGTCGCTGCGTAAGGAGGACGACATGGCGTGGTGGATCGACGCCCCCCTGAAAGACACAATGCTGACCTTCCTGCAACGCAGCGAGCGGGGCGAGAAGGCAGGTTTCTGACCGCGCGCGCCCTCTGGCGCTGCGGTGGCGCATGCGCGATGCTCCCGGTTAGGGAAGGCCGGAGCAAGCGCAATGAACAGCGGACTCGCACGACTTACTCGCCGGGGCCTCATCGCGGGCGCGGCTGCCTTGTGGCTCCCGCGCGTTCCCCGCGCGCAGACGCAGCGCGACGCACCGGCTCCCGACGACCTGATCAAGGCGGCGCAGAAGGAAGGCGGGCTGAACTACTACCACAATTCCGATATCGACACGACCGGCACGTGGACGGCGGCGTTCAGCAAGAAATACGGTGTGCCGACCAAGAACATGCGGCTGCCGAGCTATCCGCTGTACGACCGCTGGCTCAACGAGGAGCGAGTCGGCCGGCATGTGGCGGACCTCATCCAGATCACCGATCCGACGCTCCTCAGCGCCGCCGCGAAGCAGGGCTTCGTCGCTGATTACAAGCCGGCGGGCGGGGCGCATATCGACCCGAGCCTGAAAGAGGATGGGATCTGGTACACGCTGACGCTCGACTACATGGGCATCGGCTACAACGCCAAGAAGGTCACGCCGGACGAGGAGAAGTTCATCCACGACGCCGGCTACGATGCGCTGGCGGATCCGCGCTGGAAGGGCCGCATCGGCACCGCGACGCCCGCCTCCGGCGGCAGTTCGTATGCGTGGTGCTACATGTTCCTCCACGACCTGAAGGACAAATACGGCGAGGCGTGGTTCCGCAAGATCGCTGCCGACAAGCCGGACATCTACGCGAGCAAGGCGCCGCTGTTCGAGCGGCTGGCGGCGGGCGAATACGCGATCATGGACCAAGGGTCGCAGGGCTCGCTGACCGATTTCTTCCTGAAGGGCGCGCCGGTGCGCTGGGTGTTCCCGAAGCCGACGCCCGTTTCGGTCACCACGCAGAGCGTCTCCGCGCACGCGCCGCATCCGAACGCCGCGCGGCTGTTTCAGGAATGGTCGGTGACGGCGGAATCCGAGGAGCTGTGGCTCAGTCTGGTGGCGGCGGGCGCGAGCCGGCCGGATGTCGCCGATCCGCGGAAGGCGGTGCGGAAGGATTGGTATGCGGAGAGTTGGTACGCCGATCCGACGGAGCTTTACACGGAGTATCTGAAGGCGCCCGACTTCGCCGATCCGAAGAAGCCGGTGATCGCGGTGTGGAACGAGATCATGGGGTATCAGGGGGGGCGGAAGGGGTAGTGGCCTAGCGGGTCGTGAGCGGGGTCCCCTTTCCCCCGACGCGGGGGGAAGGGCTCATCGGAAAGCCCTCGCCCCGTTTGCGGGGAGAGGGTTGGGTGAGGGGCGTTTCCGCCCGCACGTCGCTGCCGCTGATCCTCATCCCGCTCCTCGCGATCCTCGTCCTCGTCCCGATCGCGTTCATGTTCATCGGGGCCGTCCTCTCCGGCGGGCTGCTCGATCCCGCGACGCATTTCACGCTCGAGAAGCTCGCGTCGGTTTACGCTTCGCTCGACTACCTCCGGACCGTCGTCTCCACGCTCTCCATCTCCGCGCTGGTGGCGGTCATCGCGACGATCGCGGGCGTACTGCTCGCCTGGCTGATCGCGCGCACCGACCTGCCCGCGCGCGGCGCGATGGAGATGTGCGTCATCGCGCCGCTGTTCCTCTCGCCGTTCGTCGGCGCGATCGCGTGGCTCATCCTCGGTTCGCCGAAAGCAGGCCTGCTCAACGTGCTCGCGCGCCAGGTGCTCGGCATCGACGGCGTGCTGATCAACGTCGCGACGCAAGGCGGCATCGTGGCGATCATGGCGCTCTACTTCGTCCCGTACGCCTACCTGACCGTCGCGTCCTCGCTGCGCAGCATCGACCCGGCGATGGAGGAGGCGTCCTACCTCAACGGCGCGGGCGTGCTGCGCACCACCCTGCGGGTCACTCTCCCGGTCATCCGCCCCGCGCTGCTCTCGGCGTTCTTCTTCATCTTCGTGCTCAGCGCAGGGACGTTCGCGATTCCCGCGGTGCTCGACCGGAGCGCACAGGTGCGTTTCCTTGCGGTGGATGTGTTTCAGGCGAGCGCCACTTACCCGATCGACTACGGCCGCTCCGCCGCCATCGGCACGCTGCTGTTCTGGGTGTCGATCGTCGGCATCGCCGGCTATCGCATCGCCTCGCGCGCGGCCAAGCGCTTCGTCACCGTCACCGCGCGCGGCTACCGCATCCGCCTCGTCCGCCTGCGCGCTTGGCGCGCGCCGGCAGTGGCGTTGGTGATCGCGTACGTGGCGTTCGCGATCGTGCTGCCGTATTTCGCGCTGATCTATTCTGCGTTCACGCGATTCAACAGCGATTCGCTGTTCTCAGCGCCGTGGTCCCTCACCAACGCGGTCGCCGTCTCGCAATCGCCGGAGGTGGTCGACTCCATGCGGAACACGCTGCTGGTCGGCGTGATCTCGCCGACGCTATGCGTGTCGCTCGGCGTGCTGATCGCGTACGCGGTCCGTCGGCTGCGCGTGCGCGGCGCCCGCGTGCTGGATGCGATGGCGATGTTCCCGATCGCGGTGCCGGGGATCGTGTTCGGCACGGGCGTCTTCTGGACCTACATCCTGACGCCCGCCTACGGCACGATCTGGGTGCTCGTGCTGGCCTTCATCGCGTCCTACCTGCCGTTCGCCTATCGCCTCAGCGAAACCGCGCTGCTGCAGATCGACCGCGCGCTCGAGGAGGCATCTTCGCTGTGCGGCGCGTCGCATTCACGCACGGCGGCCCGGATCACGCTGCCGCTGATCCGCCCGGCCTTGCTCTCGGCCTGGGTGATGGTATTCATATTCTCGGTGCGCGAGATCAGCGCCGCCATCCTGCTCACGTCGTCGGACAACGTAGTGCTCTCGGTGCTTTCGTACAACTATCTTGATTACGGCGACGTACCGAAAGCCGCGGTCGTCGGCCTGCTGCAAACCGTGATGCTCGCGATCGGCATCGTGCTCGGCCGGTTCATCTTCCGGGTCCGCCTCGCACGGGCGGTGTAGCTACATGGCCGATCTGCACGTTCGTGATCTGGTGGTGCGGTACGGCCATGTCGTCGCGGTCGACGGCGTGTCATTCGACGTGGCGGAGGGCGAGTTTGTCGCGTTGCTCGGCCCGAGCGGCTGCGGCAAGACGACGACGCTGCGCTGCATCGCCGGACTTGAATCCGCGTCTGCCGGCGAGATCCGCATCGGCAACGACGTGGTGGCGCGCGACGGTCGCGAGACCCCGCCGGAGCGGCGCGGCGTCAACATGGTGTTCCAGTCGTATGCCGTGTGGCCGCACATGACGGTGTTCGACAACGTGGCGTACGGGCTGCGCGTGCAGGGCCTTCCGCGCGCGGACGTCCAGGCGCGCACGGATGAGGCGCTGCGGCTCGTCGGGCTCGGTGGGTTCGAGCGCCGGTACGGCACGGAGCTGAGCGGCGGCCAGCAGCAGCGCGTCGCCGTAGCCCGCGCGGTGGTGACGGCACCCCGGCTGCTGCTGTTCGATGAGCCGTTGAGCAATCTCGACGCGGGGCTGCGCGAGCGGATGCGCTTCGAGCTGGTCGGGCTGCAGCGGCGGCTCGGCCGCACGTCGGTCTACGTGACGCACGACCAGGCGGAAGCGATGGTGATGAGCGACCGCATCATCCTGATGAACCGCGGAAAGATCGTGCAGGAGAGTAGTCCGCGCGAACTGTACGAACGTCCGACGTCGCGGTTCGCGGCAGAGTTCGTGGGCAGTGCGAATCTGGTGGAGGCACGAGTCGACGGACCGGGACGGATCGTGATCGGAGACCTCGTGCTGCACGCGCGGAGCGCAGGCGAGACCCCGCGCCAGAGCGGATTGCTCGCGTGCATCCGGCCGGAGAACATCGTGCCCGTGGCTGAGACGAGCGGGGAGAACGTGTTCGAGGCGCGGGTCACCCGGGTGAGCTTTCTGGGGGCGACCGTGAATTGCGAACTCGCGGTCGGCGGCCTGACTCTGCGGGCAGAGTTTCCCGCTCGAACGCGGGTGAACGAAGGCACGACGCTGCACGTTCGCATCGACCCTGCGGCCGTCGTGCTCGTGTCGGACGATGCGTAGGTGCGGGTCTTGACCCGCCGAGCGGTGATGGCGGCGGATGAAGACCCGCCCGACGACGACGAACCGACTGAAACGGAGACGGCAATGAAGATCACCGGCATCACCTTCCAGGAATATCGCTGGCCGCGCCACAAGCCGATCTCCAACGGCCTGCACACCTACACGCATGTCGACTACGCCGTGGTGAAGATCGCGACCGACCAGGGCATCACCGGCATCGGCCTCGGCCATGGCGGCGAGATCGAGCGCGCCATCATCAAGCGCTTCACGCCAATGCTGGTCGGCGAGGATCCGATCGATGTCGAGCGGCTCTGGCACAAGATGTGGGTCCCCAAGCTGATCGGCCGCCGCGGCCTCACCACACGCGCGATCTCGGCGATCGACATCGGCTTGTGGGACATCCGTGCGAAGGCGGCGAAGCTGCCGCTCTGGAAAATGCTTGGCGGCTTTCGCGATCGTGTGCCGACCTACGTCGCCGGCGGCTACTACGAGGAAGGCAAGGGCCTCAAGGAGCTTGCGAAGGAGATGGAGGACAACGTCGCGATGGGCGCGCGCGCGGTGAAGATGAAGATCGGCGGTGTGCCGATCCATGAGGACGTCGAGCGCGTGCGCGTGGTTCGCGACGCAATCGGCCCCGCGGTGAAGCTGCTCGTCGACGCGAACTGCGCCTACCGCGCCTACGACGCCATCCGCTTCGCGCGACAGGTCGAGCCGTACGACGTGTTCTGGTTCGAGGAGCCGGTCGCACCTGACGACTACGACGGTCACCGCCGTCTCGCGCGATCGACGACGATCCCGATCGCGACCGGCGAGAACGAATACACCCGTTACGGCTTCCGCGACCTGATTCGCAACGAATGCGCATCCATCCTGAACGCAGACGCGAAGATCCTCGGCGGCGTCACCGAATTCATGAAGGTCGCGGCCCTCGCGCAGGCGAACGATCTCGATATCGCCCCGCACGGATCGCAGGACATCCACATCCATCTCGTCGCCGCGATCTCGAACGGGCTGATCCTGGAGTTCTACCGGGACACGGTCGATCCGATGTGGGGCCGCATCTACCGCGAGACGCTGAAGCTGAACGACGACGGCACGACGACGGCGCCGAGTGCACCTGGGATCGGGGCCGATCCGGACGAGAAGGTGCTCGAAGAATACCGTATCGCCTGAACCGCAAATCGCAAACCCCCTCGCCTTGCGGGAGGGGGTTGGGGGGAGGGGGTAATACAAGATCTCGCCCGCGTCTCCCCGCGACCCTCCCCCGCAAGGGGGAAGGGCAAACCGCTACTCGCTGAGGGAATCAAAGACGCCATGAGAATCACCAAAGTCGAGCCGTTGCTGCTCGATCGCTTCTGCTATGTCCGGGTCGAAACCGACGAGGGCATCACCGGCATCGGCGAGTCCGGCACCTGGGGCCAGCTCGAGGCCACCGCTGCGTCGATCACCAAATATGGTGAGTATCTCGTCGGCAAGGATCCTCGCCCGATCGAGCACCACTGGAACGTCATGCATCGCGCCAACCATTTCTCTGGTGGCGCGATCACCGGTGCGGCCTCGGCGATCGACATCGCGCTGTGGGACATCAAGGGCA
Source organism: Acetobacteraceae bacterium (assembly GCA_036265085.1). Classification (GTDB taxonomy): domain Bacteria; phylum Pseudomonadota; class Alphaproteobacteria; order Acetobacterales; family Acetobacteraceae; genus DATAPS01. The sequence goes on from DATAPS010000280.1 coordinate 14,893, forward strand.
AGCTGCACGGCGTACCCGTCTACGAGCTGCTCGGCGGCCAGATGCGCCACAAGGCGCGGCTCTATGGCCATGTGAAGGGCCGCACCGCCGAGACGCTCGTCGCGGAAGCAAAGCGCCTGAAGGCGGAAGGCTTCACGGCGCTCGGGCACCTCAACCCGCTGCTCGACGAGGACGAGACCACGCCGTGGTACAAGCCGCATTCCGCCCGCATCGAGGAGGCGATCGACATCGTCCGCCGCCTGCGCGAAGCGGTCGGTCCGGAAGTGGATCTCTGCATCGAGATCCACCGCCGGCTGACCCCCCCGGAAGCCATCGCGCTCGGGCGCGGGATCGAGAAATACACCCCGATGTTCTTCGAGGATCCACTCCGCCCGAACAGCTACGATGCAATGGCCTGGGTCGCCGACCACATTCCCGTCCCCGTTGCCACCGGCGAGCGCTTCCACAGCCTCTACCAGTTCCAAACGCTGCTGACGCGGCACGCCGTGCAGTATCTCCGCCCCGACGTGTGCCTCTGCGGCGGCATCACGGGTGCGAAGAAGATCGCGGCACTTGCGGAGGCGCACGACGCCTGGGTCGTGCCGCACAATCCGCTGTCGCCGATCAGCACGGCCGCTTGCCTACAGATCGCCGCCTGCATCCCGAACTTTGCGATCCAGGAATACCCGTCTCGCACGCCCGAGCTCGACGGCGGCAGCGATTTGCTCGGCGCCGATCTCGCGACCGGGCTTTCCGACCACGAGCACGGCTTCATCCGCATCCCGGACGCTCCTGGGATCGGCGTCGAACTCGCGCCGGATGCGGAGCGCCGCTTCCCCTACAAGCCGCGTCCGATCCGCATGCGCCCGCATGTGGACGGCTCGGTCGTCGACATGTAGCGGCTCAGGTCACGCCGCGACCGGCTCGCGGGGACGCACCGTCACGCCCCGCGTATCGGGCATCGCGAGGAACAGCAGCAGCACCGATACCAGCCCACCGGAGGACAGCACGAGGAAGACGATCGCGTGCCCAAACGTGTCCGCGAGAATGCCGGCGACCAGCGTACTCAGCGCGGCGCCGCCGGAGATTGCGAGGCCGACCACGCCGACCATCTTGTTGAAATGCTGCGTTCCCGCCGTGATGTCGGCGATCACGAGTGGCATCATCACCCCGAATACGGAGGCGCTCAGGCCGTCCAGTCCCTGCACCAGGATCAGCGAGCCGGGATGAACGGAGAGCGCGAGCAACAGGCCGCGGACCGGCACGGAGGCGAAGCCCAGCAGTAGCATTGGTCGGCGTCCCCAGCGATCCGCCGAACGGCCTACCCAGGGCGCGATGGCGGCCGAGATGAGCTGCGGCAGCACGATGGACGCGGCGATGACGAGGTTGGCGTAGCTCCCGCTGTTCTTGGTCACCTGCGCGCCCGCGATCGGCAGGAGCGCCGCGTCGTTGAAGAAGAACAGCACGGCGGCGGCGACGAACACGAGCAGCCGGCGGTCGCGGAACAGCCGCCATAGATCCGGGGCCGGCATCCATCCCGTGCTCGCCCGGCGGGGTAGGCTGGCGGGCCCTTTCGTCAGGTCCTTCCGGCGGATCCACGACAGCGCGATCAGGCCGGGGATCATGAGCGCGCTGGTGAGCCAGAACACCGCCCGGCTGGAAACATACGCGCCGACCACGCCGAGCACCGCCGCGGCGCTGCCGTTGCCAAGGGCCGCGAAGCGCGTGTTGCGCCCGAGCCGCTCGCCGAGTGCCGCGCGGCCGACGAGCGCCAGGCTGATCGCCGCGATTGCGGGGCCCAGCATCGAGCTCGCCAAGCTGTGCAGCACCATCGCCAGCAGCACGGCCGGCCGGGTCGGCGCCAGCGCGAAGAGGAGCGCGGCCAGCGCGACGCCGGCCGCGGCAAGGAGCGCGGCCACGCGCTTGTCACGGAGCCGGTCCACCAGGGCTCCGCCCGGCACTTGGCTCACCATTGCGACGACCGTGCCGAGGCTCAGAGCCTCGCCGATCGACGTCTGTGTCCAGGCCATGCTGGTCAGATAGACGGCGATGAAAGGGCCGAAGCCGGTCTGGACGTTCGCGACGAAGAACGTCAGCCAATCGAGGCCGGCGGCGCTGCGCGAAGTCATGCGATCAGGGAGCGGCCACGGTGGGCGGCGGACTCGGGGGTGCGGCCATCGTCACCGGCTTGGTGGCCGCCTTGTATTCTGGGATGACGCGGATCTGGTCCCCGGTCAGATCGACGGAGATGTCGCCGTCGGGAGTGTGCGTCGAAAAATGCAGCGCCCGCCAGACCACCGCGACCCGGCGGTTGCCGATGCCGAGAAAGCCGCCGAAATCCAGGACTGCCGCGCGCGGCTGTCCTGCCTCGTCGACCAGCACGTCCACAACCGCGCCGAGCTTGGCACCGTCTGCGCCCGTGACGGTCCGGCCGAGAATGCTGGTCGCCTCGCCCTGATAGAGGATTTCCTGCGCCGCCGTGGGGGCGGGCGGCGATGGCGCGGTCGTCTGAGCCGCCGCCGCCGCGGCGATCAGTGCGGCGGCCAAGCCCAGCAGCACTCCTCGCATCCCGTCACTCCACCACACCGACGCGAGTCGCCCGCGCCATTAATCCCAACGCGAACGGCATCCGGGCCGCCGCGAACACCGCGCGCTGCCCGATCGGCGACCGTCCGGCGCGGTGGATTGCCGTGGCGACGCCGAGGGGACGGGCGAGCGCGTTCCGCATGGCCGCGTGATACGCGCTCGCGTCGCGGCCGGCGAGGACGCAGTGCGCCGCCGCCATGCCGGTGTGCAGGGCGATCGCCAGGCCCTCGCCGGCGAAAGAGGGGATGACGCCCATCTGATCGCCCAGCCGGTAGACGCCGTCGTTGCGTGCATCCGAATACAGGAACCCGTACGGCACGCGCGCGATGGTCAGCGGGCGGTCGAACACCGGCAGGGCGCGCGCGAGCCGGTCGCGCAGGACGGTACTTTCCGCCGTGAACCCTGCAACCAGATCTTGCCAATCGCTGCCGAGACGGCTGCGATCGGCCAACAGGCAGAGATTGGCGGTGCCGCCCTCGATTAATTGTAATCCGACATAACTATCTCGAAACAAAAACAACTCGACGGCGCCGGTCAGCGCCGCCTGCGCCGCCGGCCGCAGCCGGAAATGCATCTTGAAGCCGAGCATGCCGTCCGGCACCCGCCCCACCCGGCGGGGCACTCCACGGATATCGTGCTTGCCGGTACCGAGCATGACCGTGCCGGCCGGCACGCTCGCACCATCCGCCACGACCGCCCCCGATGCGATCTCGGATGCCCGGACGCCATACCGGATCTCCGCGCCGAGCGCCGCGGCGCGTGCCCGCAGCCCCGCATCGAGGCAGCGGCGGGAGAGCCCGGCGGCGGGGAAGGGAAGAGTGCGCAGGGCCGTTCTATCGTCGCGCACCACCCGAACCTGCCGGATCGGGTGCGCTCCCAGCGCTGCCGCATCGATCCCGAGTGCGGCGAGCCGAGTGAGGGTGGGGCCGCCGAGAAACTCGCCGCAGAGCTTGTGTCCGGTCGTGGTCTCACGCTCGAGCACCACCACGTCGCGGCCAGCGCCCGCCAGCACGCAGGCCGCCGCCGCACCGGCGGGGCCGGCGCCGACGATCACGACGCGCGCCGCGGTCATTTCAGCCGGCCGACGCAAAGCTTGAACGGCGTCATCCAGCGGATCTCGGCGGAGATGCCGGCCTCGGCAAGTAGTGCCTCCCATTCGGCGCGGCGGAAGGATCTCGCGATCGAGACGGCGCCGTCGTGACGGACCATCGTGTGCCAGCGCGCGACCCCGCCCATCGCACGGAAGGCGTGATACGCCACCCAATGCCGGTGCAGGTCGTTGTTGAACCAGCCGCGCACCGCGACCCGGTCCATCCAGCGCAGCAGCTCCACCACGTTCGCATCGGGCAGGTGGTGGGTCATCAAGGCGGTGACGACGAAATCCGGGCGTATTGGCGGCTCGTAGGCGAACACGTCGGCCGTCACGTACTCGATCGCCAGTTCCGGCGGCGTCGCGAGTCGCGCGGCGCGCTCGCTCGACGGGCTGAGATCGATGCCCGACAGCGTCGCCCGCTTGCCGCGTTTCGCTGCCCAGCGGGCGATGGCCCGCAGCATGTCGCCGTGGCCGAACCCGATATCGAGGAGCGAGAACGCCCCCATTTCCCGCGTCGCGCGCTCGAGCCAGCGCAGGGTGGGACGGGTGGCAAAGGTGACGCGGTTGACAACCGCCAGATCGGCGAGGCAGCGGCCGAAATCCTCCGGGTCGTGCGCCGGATCGTCCATCCATTCCAGCTCGCTGCTGCGGACGGAGAGGTCCATCAGCCGAGCACGCGGAAGCGGAAGGTCTCCGCCACCATCCCCGGACCGAACGCCATCGCCATCCCTCGGCCGGGCATCCCGCCCAGCATGCGCGCGAGCACGAACAGTACGGTCGCCGAGGAAATGTTGCCGTAGTCGTGCAGCACCGCCCGCGAGTGGCCGAGCGCCTCTCGCGGCAGCGCGAGCCCGATCTCGACCGCATCCAGCACCGTCCGGCCGCCCGCGTGCACCGCCCAGTGATCGATCGCCTGCGTGCCTTCCCCGCGCAGCAGGCCGTCGCCGTTGCCGCCGCGCTCGGCCCGCAGCGCGTCGGCGATGCGCTGCGGCACTTTGCCGGAGAGGTGCATGTCAAAACCCTGGTCGCCGATGTGCCAGGTGATGAGGTCGGCGCTGTCGGGGATCACGGCGGCGCGGAAGTCGTCGAGCGCGAGGCCGGTCTCGTCGGCGGTCACCAGCGCGGCCGCACAGCCGTCGCCGAACAGCAGGAAGGACAGGACGGTCTCGAGATCCGAGGTTTCCTGCATGTGCAGCGTGCAGAGCTCCAGGTTCACTGTCAGCACCCGCGCGCTCGCGTCTGCTCGCACTGCGTCCTGGGCCGCGCGCAGCACCGGGACCGCGGCCGAGCAGCCCATGAACCCGATGACGGTCCGCTTCACTGACCGCGACAGGCCCAGTCGGCGGGCGAGTTGCAGGTCGAGGCCGGGGGCGGCGAAGCCGGTGCAGGAGCCGACGATCAGGTGCGTGATCGAAGCCAAGTCTTCGTCTGCCAGATCGAGCGACCCGATTGCACTCTCCGCGAGATCCACGGCCCAGCAATCGTATTTGCGCATGCGTGCGGCGGTATTCGGGAACGCGCCGCGGCGGAAAAAGCCGTCCGCATCGACCTCGCCCGCGTCCAGCCGTCCCGCGCGGAAATAGCTGAAGCGGTGCGCGATGCCGGCGCGCTCGACCATGCGGTCGAACACCGAACGCGTGCGGTCGTCCGCAAGGAGCGTACGCGCGAAGCCGACGAAGTCCACGTGAACGTCATTGTCGGGAACGGCGGTGCCGATCCGGTTAATATATGCCACCCGTGCCGATCCGTCCGTCCCGCGCGTAAATGGTGACGAATCGGCGCGGTGCTACTTCGTCAGCGGCGCCTTGGCGCGCGAGGTCGGTGCGAGCCGATCGAGGCACATTCCCCGTTCTGCTTCCGTGCCCGAGCCGTTGCCGCTACGCCCGCAGGCGATCACGTCATTGATCAGTACCTTGCCGATCTCGTCGCACGGCAGGCCCTGAAGATCGAACAGCCGCACCGCCTGCTTCTTCGCGGGCAACGGCCCGAGATCGAGCGCCACACGCCGCGCGATCACGCCGTCGGTCCCGAACAGGATCAGGTCGAGCCGGAACTGCTCGAACGGCTCCCCGTCAGGGTTGTTCGTCAGCAGATAGACGCGGCATCCCGCCGGCTGGCTCACCGGCTCGAGCTTGTTGAGCTCGAGCGGGATCGGCGGACCGGCGACCCCCGACGCGGGCACGGGTTGCGGGGGCGTTTGTGCGAGGCCCGCGAGGGGCATGATGAACGCGAATGCCGCGATCAACGCCGCGCCGCGGCCGAGCTTCGTCACACCGGAATTCCGCCATCGCCTCACTGCCCCATCTCCTTGCTTGTCCCCTCGGGGGTACGCCAGATATCCGGTCGCCCGCGACTCGGCGGCGAGCATGCCACCGCCGCAGGGGAACCAACACCATGCGCCTCTCCGATTTCAAGGTGCTGACGTTCGACTGCTACGGAACGCTGATCGACTGGGAGACGGGAATCCTCACGGCGCTCGCACCGTTGCTCGCCAAGGCGCGGGTCGCGCGGCAGGCCGCGCTGGAGGCGTTTGGCGAAGCGGAGAGCGCACAGGAGGCGGCAACGCCCGCGCTCCGCTATCCGGACGTTCTTGCGCGTGTGCACGCCACGCTGGGAGTGCGCTGGGGCGTTCCCGTGACCGCGGACGAGTCGGCGACGTTCGGTGCGTCGGTGAAAAACTGGCCGGCTTTCCCCGACAGCGCGGCTGCGCTCGCCTACCTGAAGCGGCATTACCGGCTGGTGATCCTGTCGAACGTCGATCGCACGAGCTTCGCGCGAAGCTCCACTCGGCTCGGGGTCGCGTTCGACGCGGTCTACACGGCGGAGGACATCGGCTCCTACAAGCCCGATCCTCGCAACTTCGCCTACCTGCTCGATAGGCTCGCGGCCCTGGGCTTCGGTCGTGGCGACATTCTCCACGTCGCGCAGAGCCTCTATCACGACCACGTTCCGGCCGAGGACGCCGGACTGACGAGTGCGTGGATCGACCGTCGCGGCGGCGCAAGCGGCGGTGGTGCGACGCGCGTTCCGGAGCGGGCGCCGCGTTATCAGTGGCGATTTGAGAGCCTCGCGGCACTCGCGGACTTGCATCGCGGGGAACAACCGGCTGCGGTCTAGGAGCGTTTGGACGGCCTCGGATGCACCGGCATCAAACTGTAACACCGTCCGGGACATTGACCCTCTTGCTCTCCTTGTAGCCTAGGCTACATAGGGCGGAGCACGAGGAGACGAGATGAGCGAGCTGCTCCACCGGCCGACCCTCAGCGACCACGCCGTTATCTCAATGCAGAGCGTCCTCGCGGGCAGGCGCGGCGGCCTACGTTCTGCGTATTTGTTCGCGGGACCCGCGGTGATCGCCTCGATCGCCTACATGGATCCCGGCAATTTCGCGACGAACATTCAGGCCGGCGCCGGATATGGCTACGCGCTGCTTTGGGTCGTGTTGCTGGCCAACCTCATCGCCATGCTGTTCCAAAGCCTGTCGGCCAAGCTCGGCATCGTCACCGGCCGCAACCTCGCCGAACTTTGCCGTGAGCGGCTCTCGACGCCTGTTGTTTACGCGATGTGGGTCGCGAGCGAGACCGCCGCGATGGCGACCGATCTGGCGGAGTTCCTGGGCGGCGCCATCGGATTGTCGTTGCTGTTTCACATTCCGCTGCTCGGCGGCATGGTCGTGACCGGCATCGTCACTTATGGCCTCCTGACGCTGCAGGGCAGGGGATTCCGGCCACTTGAGCTCGTGATCGGCGCACTGGTGGGCGTGATCAGCCTTTGCTACCTCATCGAGATGTTCGTGGCCCCGGTGGATTGGGGGCTCGTCGCGGTGCACTCAGTGGTACCCTCGATTCCCGACGC
>DATAPS010000281.1:0-12841 GCA_036265085.1 Acetobacteraceae bacterium
CTGATGCCCGACGTGCTGCACTGGCTCGGCATCACGCGCATCGACCGGCTCGTGTCGATGAGCAACATGAAATACGCGCCGATCGTCGCGAGCGGGATCAATGTGGTCGAGCGCGTCCCCATCCCGGACGATCTGATCCCACCCGATGCGCGCGTCGAGATGGATGCGAAGATGGCCGCCGGATACTTCAGTGAGCACGTGCCGGACGCGGCGGAGCTCGCGGTGGCCAAGGGCCGCGGCCTCGACGAGTGAGCAACCGGCAGGTCACGCTGGTCGACCATCCGCTGGTCCAGCACAAACTGACGCTGCTGCGCGATCGCGACACGGCAACGGCGGACTTCCGCCGCATCGCGCGCGAGATCGCGCTGCTGATGGGCTACGAGGCCACGCGCGGACTGCCGCTCGAGACCGCGGAGATCGAGACGCCCCTGGAACGAATGTCGGCGCCCATCCTCGCGGGCAAGAAATTGTGCCTGGTGCCGATCCTGCGTGCGGGCATTGGGATTCTCGACGGGCTGCTCGACCTGATCCCGTCGGCGCGCGTCGGCCATATCGGCCTATATCGCGACCCGCTGACGCTCGGCCCGGTGGAATACTACGTGAAGCTGCCCGACGACATCGGCGAGCGGCTCGTGATCGTTGTCGATCCGATGCTGGCAACCGGACATTCCGCTGCGGCGGCGGTCGATCGCGTGAAACGCTCGGGCGCGACGCAGATCCGGTTCATGTGCCTGCTCGCGGCGCCGGAGGGATTGGACACATTCTGCACCGAGCACCCGGACGTCGAAGTGTTCACGGCGGCGGTCGACCGTCAGCTGGACGACCATGGCTACATCCGGCCCGGCCTGGGCGATGCGGGCGACCGGCTCTACGGGACGAAGTAGGGCGCGCCGACCGCGGTTCGGGTCACCGGTTCACCGCTGCCATGAAGATCCGCAGCCGGTCCGGATCGACTGGGTTCCACCACACGCCATCCTGCTTCAGCCAGCTCGCGACGATCACCCCATCAGCGATCGTCAGGATCTCGCCGACATTCTCCGGATTGACGCCGCTGCCGACCACGACCGGCAGCGACGTGCCATCCGCGATCGCGCGCAGCTCGTCCATCGTCGCCGCATCTCCGGTCCGCTGACCGGTCGCGATGGCGACATCCGCGTCGAAGAACTCGACGTCGCGCGCGAGCTCGGCGACGCTCCGGTCGGCGGTGATGGCGTGGGCGCCGTGCTTGACATGCACGTCGGCGAACACGCGCACATCGCGTGCATGGAGCCAGGCACGGTAGCGCGTTGCCTCCGCGGCGCGGCCCTCGATGAAGCCTTCATTCGCAACGTAGGCGTTCGCCCACTGATTGACCCGCACGAACGCAGCGCCCGCTGCCTTCGCCACCGCGAGCGCCATGACCGCGCCATTGGCCAGCACGTTCACCCCGACCGGCAGCGCGACCGCCTCGCGCACGGCGCGCGTCATCACGGCCATGCAGGCGGCCGTCTCCGGGCCGAGATCCGCCGGCTTGGCGAACGGAATGTCGCCGTGGTTCTCGACAATCAAGCCCGCCACGCCGCCGTCGCGATAGCGCCGCGCCTCGTCGACTGCGAAGCCGATCAGCTCCGCCACCTCGGCGCCCGCGTAATCCGGCGATCCCGGCAACGGACGCGAATGGATCACGCCGATCACCGCGCGGCGACGGCCGAAGATCGCTTCGATCGCGTTCGGTCTTGGGTGGAAGACGGGTTTGGCGGGCATCGGTCGCGTCTGTTTCTTCAATGCACGATCGTTCGTCGCAGCTCGCCATTCCGGTGACAAGCGCGGGCAACCCGAGGGGGGACGCCAGCCGCAATGCGCGGTGGAGCAAGGCAACGGGTCCGTACGCACCCGGCTGGCGGAGACTCGCGCGGATCTGCTCCTTCGGCGCGCTGGCGGAAGGGTCGTGCATGGCGGAGGTGGCGCTTTACGCGCCGGTGAAGGCGTTCCTCGAACGGCTCGGCTTCACGGTCAAAGGCGAGGTGCGCGGCGCCGATCTGGTCGCGGTGCGCCAGGGCGAGCAGCCGCTGGTGGTGATCGCGGAGCTGAAGCTCGCCTTCTCCCTCGATCTGCTTCTCCAGGCGGCCGACCGCATGGCGATGGCCGACGAGGTCTGGCTCGCCGTCGCCGCCACCCGCCGCGGGCGCGACCGGGATCGCCGCGCCCACCGCCTCTGTCGCCTGCTCGGACTCGGACTGCTCGCGGTCAACGTCGGGCGCAGCTCGGTGGAAATCCTGGTCGAGCCCGCCCCCTATCGCCCCCGCGGCAATCCCCGCAAGCGCGGGTTGCTGCTGCAGGAATTCGCCCGGCGGCGCGGCGACCCGATGACGGGCGGCGGCTCGCGCCGGCCGGTGATGACCGCCTACCGACAGCAGGCGCTCGCCTGCGCGGCGGCGATGCGCGACGGGCCGCGGCGGGTGCGCGAGCTGCGGGCGGACATGCCTGATGCGCAGAAGATCCTGCGCCGCAACGTCTACGGGTGGTTCACGCGCGTCGCACGCGGCCTTTATGCTCTGGCGCCCGCGGGCGAGGAGGCTCTGCTGCGCTGGCCAGACGGGGGGAGCGGCGATGGCGTTTCAAGTGCTGACGGGCGGAGTCTCGCACGAGACCAACACGTTCTGTAAGGTCCTGACGGACCTCGACAAATTCCGCGCGGGCAATCTGCTCCGCGACAACGAGATCCCCGCCGCCCGCCGCGGCACGCGCACCGCCATGGGTGCCACCTTCGAGGCGGCGGAAAAGTTCGGCTGGTCGCTCGTCCACCCGATCGTCGCCAACGCCAATCCATCGGGCTACGTGACCACCGCGGCTTACGAGGCGCTCGTCGCCCCGATGATCGAGGCGGCCGACGGTGTGGACGGCGCGCTGCTGCACCTGCATGGCGCAATGGTCACCGAGGCGCACGAGGACGGCGAGGGCGAGCTGCTGCGGCGCCTGCGCGCGCGGCTCGGGCCGGACGCGCCGATCGTCGTCACGCTCGATCTCCATGGCAACATCACGGAAGCGATGGCCGCGAATGCGAACGCCCTGATCGCCGTGCGCACCTACCCGCATATCGACCACTACGAGCGCGCCTGGCAGGGCGCCGAGCTGCTGGAGCGCGCGATGCGCGGCGAGATCCGCCCCCGCACCGTGATCGCCCGCCGCCCGATGCTCCGCGGCCTCGACGGCGGGCGCACCCAGACCGGGCCGATGCGCGAACTGATCGACCGCGGCGAGGCGCTCGAGCGCGAGGGCCGCGCCCTGGTCGTCAGCGTCTGTTCCGGCTTCACCGCGGCCGACATCAACGACATCGGCCCGAGCGTCACCGTCACGACGGACGGCGACGACCCGGCGGGACGTGCGATCGCGGAAGAGTTCATGGACTACGCCTGGGAGACCCGCGCCTTCGCGAGCCTCACCCATCTCCCCATCGACCAAGCCGTCGCGCGAGCGAAAGCTCCGGCGGCGGATGGCGATGCCCGCCCGCTGGTGCTGGCGGATGTGACCGACAATCCCGGCAGCGGCCATTACGGCGACGCCACCAACCTGCTGCGCGCGATGCTGGCGGCTGATCTCCGGAACGCGGCGTTCTACGCGCTCTACGACCCCGAAGCGGTGCAGGCCGGGATCGCGCTCGGCGTGGGCCGGACCGGCACGATCACGATGGGCGGCAAGCACGACGCCGACGCGGGCGGCCCGCCGCTCGACGTCACCGGCCGCGTCGTCGCGATCACCGACGGATGCTTCCAGGCCTTCGGCCCGATGGCCGGAGGCGTGTGGAAGGATCTCGGGCTGTCGATGCTGTTCCGCAGCGGCGGGATCGACATTATTGTCATATCGCATAACAGTCAGGCGACCGACTTGGCCCAGCTCACCTCGCTCGGCGTCGATCCAACCCGGAAGGCGACCGTCGCGGTGAAGTCCAACCACCATTTCCGCGCCGCCTTCGCGCCGATCGCACGCGAGATCCTCACGGTGAACGGCGGCGGGCTGGGCGCCGTGATCCTGCAGCGCGGCGGGTTCAAGCACGTGCGCCGCCCGATCTGGCCGCTCGACGAGATGGCGGCAGATTAGGGTGGACCTGATCACCCTCGCGGCCGGCGATGCGACCCTGACACTCGCGCCGGAGTTGGGCGCGTCCATCGTCGCGTGGGAGCGCGGCAGATTCCCGATGTTCCGCCCACCCCTCCCCGATGCGCTGGAGCGGCGGTTTGTGCGCGGTCTCGCCGCCTTCCCGCTCGTGCCCTACTCGAATCGAATCGTGCACGGCCGCTTCCGCTTCGCCGGGAGCGTCTATGCGCTGCCCGCCACCTTCGGCGGCCACGCGATCCACGGCGTCGGGTGGGAAACGCCGTGGCGGCTCGTCGCTCGCAAGGACGAGTCGGTCCTGCTCGCGATGACCCACGTACCCAACGAGTTCTGGCCGTTCGCCTTCGACGCGGAGCTGTTGACGACGCTCACGCCGGATCGCCTCAGCGTCCGCATCGAGGCCGTCAATCGGCACGATGCGCCGGCACCGTTCGGCATCGGCCTGCATCCGTATTTCCCGCGCAGCGCCGCCGCGACGCTGCAGTTCAACGCAGACGGCGTATGGCGCAATTCCCGCGAGATGGAGCCGGTCGCGCATATCGACGTGCCGCCGGAATGGGATCACACGCTGCGGCAGCCGTTGGGCAGTGCCGCGCTCGACAACTGCTTCACCGGCTGGGACGGGACGGCGCGCCTGAGCTACCCCCACGAGGGCTACGTGATGACGATCGCCGCCGAGCCGGTGTTCGGCAACCTCGTCGTGTACGACGCGCCCGACAACCCCTTCATCGCGGCTGAGCCGGTATCGAACGCCAACGACGCGATCAACAAGCCGGACCTGCCGGCCGGACAGGCGATGCGCGTGCTCGCGCCGGGCGAGACGCTGGCGGGGACGATGAGCTTCACGGTCGAGGACGTGGCGGCATGACGGATTACCGGACGGCCACCTATCGCTCGCTCGCCGGGCGCGGCGTGCTGATAAGCGGCGGCGCCTCCGGGCTCGGAGCCGAGATGGTGCGTGCCTTCGCGCAGCAGGGAGCGCGCGTGGTGTTCTTCGATATCGACGATGCAGCGGCGGGCGAACTCGTCGAGCGGGCCGAAGGCGCCGTGTACCGCCATTGCGACCTGCGCGACATCGCCGCCCTGCGCGCGGCAGTCGCGGAGGCCGACGAACTCGTGGAAATCGACGTGCTGATCAACAACGCCGCGCGTGACGACCGGCACGATTTCTTCTCGGTCGAACCGGAGGACTGGAACCGGTATCTCGACGTCAACCTGCATCACCAGTTCTTCGCGACCCAGGCGGCGGCGCGCCTCATGCGGCAGCGACGGCGCGGCTCGATCATCCTGATGGGCTCGATCTCGTGGATGCGCGCGCGGCCGGGTTTGGTCGCCTACACGACGGCCAAGGCGGGCATCCACGGCCTGACCAGGACATTGTCCCGCGAACTCGGCGAGTACGGCATCCGCGTCAATTCGATCGTGCCCGGCGCGATCTCGACCGAGCGGCAGCAGAAGCTGTGGCGCTCACCTGAAATCGACGCGCGGATCATGGAGGGACAGGCGCTGAAGATCTCGCTCGATGGCAGCCACGTCGCGCGCATGGCGCTGTTCGTCGGGAGCGATGAGAGCGCGGGCCGCACCGGGACGAACTTCATCGTCGATGCCGGACTGACGCAGAATTAGCCGATGCGATTCGAACAGAACGTAAGACGGGTCCCAAGACGCCGTTCGGTGCGGCAGCGAGATGGCGGGTCGAGACCCGACCGACGCCGCTAGCCCATGCCGATCGCGGTCACGCCGGCCGGCTTCACCTTCGAACTCGCCGGCCGCACGCTGATCCGCCACAGCGCCGATTCCCCGCTCGCTTTCGCCGGCCGAGGCGAGGAGCGCATCGAGATGTATCGCGGCAATTTCGATATCTCCGACTACCTGATCGAACGCACGCCACTCGCGCACGCGGACATCGAAGGCGCGCGCATCACGCTCCGCCGCAGCGCGGGCGATGCTCCGGTCCTCGTTCTCGAACTCGAGGAGCGCGCCGGCAACGCGATCTTTCACGTCCGCGACGCCGCCCCCCGCGTCAACCGCCTCTGGTTCCGCATCGCCGCCGAACCGGACGAGCATGTCTGGGGCTGCGGCGAGCAGATGTCGTATTTCGACCTACGCGGTCGGCGCTTCCCGCTCTGGACCTCCGAGCCCGGCGTCGGGCGCGACAAGTCCACGCACATCACCTGGCAGGCGGACGTCACTGGCCACGCCGGCGGCGACTACTGCACGACCAACTATCCCCAGCCGACCTTCCTCACCTCCCGCCGCGCTGCTGTGCATCTTGAAACCACCGCCTACAGCGCGTTCGATTTCCGGCACGGCGCGTTCCACGAGCTGGAAGTCTGGAACGTCCCGCAATGGCTCGAATTCTGGGCGGCGCCTGACTATCCGTCCCTCGTCAGCGCGATCTCCCATCGGTTCGGACGTCCGCCGCCGCTGCCGGACTGGGCGACGCGCGGCGTGATTGTCGGGCTCAAGCAAGGCGTACGCAGTTTCGACTTGTTGGAGCGCTACATCGACGCAGGTGTCCCGGTGTCGGGGCTGTGGTGCGAGGACTGGGCCGGCGTGCGCGAGACCTCGTTCGGCACGCGGCTCTTCTGGGACTGGCGCGCGAACGCAGCGCGGTACCCCGATCTCGATGCGCGCATCGCCGGCCTCGCCACGCGCGGCATACGTTACCTCGGCTACGTCAACCCGTATCTCTGCGATGACGGCACGCTGTTCGGCGAGGCCGAGTCCCTCGGCCATTTCGCACGCGACGCGGACGGAGGCACGTATCGCGTCGATTTCGGCGAGTTCGATTGCGGGGTGATCGACTTCACGAGCGCGGCGGCTTGCGCCTGGTTCGCCGAGCGCGTGATCGGCCGGGAGATGATCGGCCGCGGGCTGGGCGGGTGGATGGCGGATTTCGGCGAGTACCTGCCGATCGACGCCCAGCTCGCGAGCGGCGCATCCGCCAAGCTGATGCACAATGCGTGGCCGACCCTGTGGGCGCGCGTCAACGCCGAGGCGGTGGCAGCGGCCGGACGCAGCGGTGATATCGTGTTCTTCATGCGTGCCGGCTTCACCGGAGTGCAGGCGCATTGTCCGCTGCTGTGGGCGGGCGATCAGAGCGTCGACTTCTCACGCCACGACGGACTGCAGACGGTGGTTCCTGCGGCGCTCTCCTCGGGGTTGCTGGGAAACCCGTATCATCACAGCGACATCGGCGGCTACACGAGCCTGTTCGGGAACGTGCGTACGCTGGAGCTGCTCCAGCGTTGGGCGGAGATGGCTGCGTTCACGCCGGTAATGCGCACGCATGAGGGCAATCGCCCGCACGACAACCTGCAATTTCACGACTCGCCGGATGCAATGGCCGTGCTCGGGCGCATGGCGCGCATCCACCTGCACCTCGCACCGTATCTCCGTGCTTTGGTGGCCGAGGCCGCCACACAGGGCTTGCCGATGCAGCGGCCACCGCTACTTGGCTTTCCACATGACGGCCGCCTTGGAGCACTCCACGACCACTATCTGCTCGGGCCCGATCTTCTCGTGGCTCCCGTACACGCGGCCGGAATCAGCGAATGGCGCGTTGTGCTTCCGGCCGGCGCGGAGTGGGTCCACATTTGGTCGGGCGTCGCGCACGCAGGTGGCACGGAGCCCACGGTTAGTGCGTCGATTGGCTGTCCTCCGGCGTTCTTCCGTGCCGGCACTGCGTTCGAACCCTTGTTCCGCGATCTCGCGCAGCTTTGAACACGCGCTGGCAAATCCCGGGTTGCATTGCGTGTGTGCACAATGTTCACGCCAATTCAGGTCATTTCTCAGGGGCTGCGTGATCACACGAGAATGGCATTTCCGATTGGCGTTCGGCGATGTTCGTATGATGCCCTGCGATGGCGACCGATAAGCGCGGATGACAGCCGAGCTTGACGCGCGCGACGGGGTCGGGTCCGAGCGCTCATTTCGCGCGCTTCTCGCCGTGTGCTTTGTCGCCCCGCTCCTGCTTTTCGGCGGCCTCGCATGGTACGATTACGGACAGATCATCTCGGGCGCACGTGCCAACGTGCGGTCCACCACACGCGCGCTCGCAGAACACGCCGAAAAGGTGCTGGAGACGAACCAACTCGTTCTCGCCCTCATGACGGACCGCGTGAAGGGCATGAGCTGGCACGAGATCGCCAACAGCAGCAGCCTGCATGAGTTTCTGACGCAGCTGACGCACGAAATGCCGCAGCTCGAGTCGGTGTTCTTCGTCTCCCCGAACGGCGTGACGGCGGCGAGCAGTCGCAGCTTCCCGATGCCCGCGTTCGACGTTACGGGCCGCGACTATTTTCGTGCCGCCCAGGCGGGGAACAGCGGGCTTTTCGTCAGCGCCCCGTTCGTCGGACAGATGTCCCGGACGACCGCCTTCACCGTCAGCCGGCCGCTTGATCCCGCGAATCCTGCGGGCGGACTGGTCGCCATCACACTGTCGCCTTCCTATTTCGCGCGGTTCTACAAGGCCGTCGTCGATACGCCGTTGGCCGCGTCCGCCGCGCTCCTGCGCGACGACGGCGCCGTTCTTGTTCGCTATCCGGAAGACCCGAAATATCCGGCCGCGACCACTCCGCGCAGTCTCATCACACCCGCATTGCAGGCGCATCTTCCCGAAGGGATTCTCGACGGAGGATCGAATTTCGACCGTGAGCGGCGCCTGCTCGGGTTTCAGCGGATCGAGCTGCTGCCGCTCGTCGCAACGTACGGCGTGCATGTCGAGGGCGTTTTGGCGGTCTGGTATCGCCACGTCGCCATCCTCGCCGTGCTCTGCCTGATCCTCGCCGGCGCATTGTTCCAGGCGTCACGACTTGCCATCCGGCGAACACGGATGGAGGGGCGCAATCTCAGGCTGCTGGTTGCGGAGACCGAGCGCCGCGAGGCGGCGGAGGACGCCCTGCGACAGCTGCAGAAAATCGAGGCGCTCGGGCGCCTAACCGGCGGCATCGCGCACGACTTCAACAATCTCCTGACCGCGGTGATGGGATCGCTCGAGCTCGCCCAGAAGCGCACGACGGATCCACGGATCCTGCGCCTCCTCGGGGCCGCGATGGAAGCGGCGCAGCGCGGCGCCCGGCTGACCCAGCACATGCTGACGTTCTCGCGCCAGCAGAACGTCCACATGCGTCCCGTCTGCGTCAACGACGTCGTGCGCGGAATGGAGGACATGCTGGAGCGCACGCTCGGCGGCGAGATCCGCGTGCATCAGGCGCTCGATGACGCGCTCTGGCATGCTGTCGCCGATGCGACACAGCTTGAGGTCGCGATCCTCAACCTCGTCATCAATGCACGCGACGCGATGCCGCTCGGCGGCACGCTCTCGATCACCACGGCGAATGTGCCCGCCGGCGCTCCCCGCGCGCCGCAGATTCCGGCCGGCGAGATGGTGTGCCTCAGCGTCGCGGATACCGGCGCCGGCATGACGCCGGAGGTCATCCGGCGCGCCGTCGAACCATTCTTCACCACCAAGGATGTCGGCCGCGGCACCGGACTTGGCCTTTCGATGGTGCATGGCTTCGTCCAGCAAACCGGCGGCGAACTCGCGATCAGCAGCAAGATCGGTCACGGCACGGAGATCCGGGTCTATCTTCCCCGGGCGGAGCCGGAGCACTCCGAAGCCGCGCAGCCGCAAGGCGATGCGACTGCGCGCCCGCGGCTGCACATCCTGGTCGTGGACGATGATCTCGGCGTGCGGACGCTCACCGCGGAGATGCTGCGCGAGCTCGGACATGAGGTGACCGAAGTGGGCGACGGCAGCACCGCGATCGACCGGGTCGCGGCGATACCCGATCTCGCGCTCGCGGTTCTCGACTTCGCGATGCCCGACATGAACGGTGGCGATGTCGCGCGGCGGCTGACGCGTATCCGCCCGGCGCTGCCCCTGCTGTTCGTCACCGGCTTCGCGGAGGGATCCGCGCTGCAGGAATGGACCTCACGCGGCTACCCGCTGCTCAGCAAGCCCTTCAGCCTGGACGCGCTCGCAGGCGCTATCGAGGCGAGTCTTTCGCAACGGGAGCCGATGCAGACCGGACGGACATCATAGGATCCCGCGCCCTTCCCTCGCGCGACGGGGTGACGCCCCGTTATTTCGCCCTCGCGTCCCCCCGCACGCTCCCGCATCGCGGGCCCTCCCTCTCCCGCAAGGGGAGAGGGCGATTCACCGCCGCCAGTTGACGACACTCGCGCGTGTCGCGACGCTGCGCCGGGGAGTTCTGAACGCATGCGAATCGCCATCGGCAGCCTGATGCAGGAGACGAACACCTTCGTCCCGTTCAAGACCGATGTGGACACGTTCCGCTCCGTCTATCTCCGCCGCGGGGACGAACTGCTGACCGGCTACGGCGAAGCCCGCATGGAAATCCCCGGCTTTCTCTCCGTCCTGCGCACCCACAACACCGAGATCGTCCCCCTGCTCGCCGCCGCTGCCAACGCGAATGGGCCGGTGACGCGCGCCGCCTTCGACACGCTCGCTGGCGAGATGGTGGACCGGCTGAAGGCGGCCGGGCCGGTCGACGGCGTGCTGCTCGCGCTGCACGGCGCCATGGTGATCGAGGACGAGCCGGATGCTGAAGGCGAGCTGCTCGAGCGCGTGCGGACCGCCCTCCCGGCCCGCACGCCGATCGGCGTCTCGCTCGACCTGCACGGTCATCTCACGCCGCGCATGCTGACGCCGAACACGTTTCTTGTCGGCTATCGCGAGTATCCGCATATCGACCAGTTCGAGACCGGCGAGCGCGTGGCCTCGCTGCTGTGCGACGTGTTGGCTGGCCTGCGCCCGATGCCGGCGATGGCGATCGCGAAACGTCCGATGGTGGTCAGCCCGGTCAACGCACGCACTACCGAACGTCCGCTCTCCGGCATCGTCGCCGCGGCGCGCGAGATGGAAACGCAGGGCCGCGTACTGCACGCTGGTCTCTTCCCGGTGCAGCCCTGGCTCGATATTCCCGATCTCGGCTTCGGCGTGCTGGTCTGCGCGGACGATCCGAGCGTGGCCCAGCGAGCGGCCAACCAGCTCGCCGACATGGCCTGGGCCGCCCGCGACGATTTCGTGCCCGATCTGCTGCCGCTGGAGGAAGCGATCCGCATCGGGCTTACGAGCGAAGGCACCACCGTCGTCGGCGACGTCGGCGATGCGCCCAGCGGCGGGACCGCGGCGGACAATGCGGGAGTACTGCGAGCGCTGCTCGCGGCCGGCGCCAACCGCAACGGGCGGCCGGTCTATCTCACGCTCTGTGATCCCGACGCCGTACGGCGTGCGGCCGAGGCGGGAGTCGGGGCGACGGTGAGGCTCCCGGTCGGGCACAAGACGTCCCGCGACGGCGAGCCGGTGACCGTGACCGGCACCGTCCGGGTCCTCACCGATGGGAAATTCACCCATGCGGATGCCGGTGCAAAGGGCAACGAAGTCGATCTCGGCCTCTGCGCAGTCCTCGCGATCGGCGATATCCGCCTCGCGCTTCGCTCGCTGCCCGCCTACGAGTGGGACACCGGGATCTTCACGTCGGTCGGCCTGCCGATCGAGCAGGCCGCGCTCATCTTCGTCAAATCGCCCGCGCATTACCGCGTGTCCTACGCGCCCCGCGCCGCCCGCGTGCTCGCCGCCGATACGCCGGGCGCCACGTGCGGCAACATGCGCAAGCTCACATTCAGCCGCGTGACGCGCCCGCTCTATCCGCTGGACGCGGCATGACCGACATCGCGCGCCTGTTCGACCTGTCCGGCCGCGTCGCGCTGGTGACCGGCAGTTCGCGCGGGCTCGGCTGGCAATTCGCGCAGGCGCTGGCGGGGGTCGGCGCGCGCGTCATCCTGCACGGCCGCGACGAAGCGGCACTCGCCGAGCGTGCGGACGAGCTGCGCGCCCGCGGCATGCCCGCCGCCGGGGTGCTGCGCTTCGACGTGCGCGACGCGGCGGCGGTGACCGCGGCTCTCGCAGGGATCGACGCGCTCGACATCCTCGTCAACAACGCCGGCGGCACCGTGCGCAAGCCGATCCTCGATTTCACGGACGGCGATTGGCAGAGCGTGATCGACGCCGACCTGACCGCCTGCTTCCGGCTCTCGCGCGAGGCGCTGCGGCTGATGCTCCCACGCAAGCGCGGGCGGATCATCATGATCTCCTCGATCATGGGCCACCTCGCCCGCCCGACCATCCCCGCCTACATCGCGGCGAAAACGGGGCTGCACGGGCTGACACGCGCGCTGGCCGTGGAGGTCGCGAAATCGGGCGTCACGGTGAACGCGATCGCGCCGGGCTACTTCCCGACCGACAACAGCGGCGCGATCAAGAACGATCCGGTGCTGGGGAAGTGGGTCCTGGATTCGACGCCGATGGGCCGCTGGGGCGAGTTGCACGAGCTTCACGGCGCGGTGGTATTCCTCGCCTCCGATGCGGCGAGCTTCGTGACGGGCAGCGTTCTGACCGTCGATGGCGGATTTACGGCGTCGCTCTGATCCCACAATATCGAGACTCTCTGATCAGAACCCATGTGCCCAATATTGTTGGATGGGCGCCAATCATCAGATGCGCTGGTCGCCACGAGCAGCGCATCTGATGCTGAAGGTGAGGACCGCGGTGACGAACGGCGCGCTGTCCGGCAGCTGCGGACGCAGCGCGCGGCCGCCCGGCCGCTATGCGTCTGCTGGAAATGACATCTTTTGGCAGTTCTTCGATCCGCTTTGCCCACAGGCTGCCGAGGGCCGTCAACTGGATGGCTTCTCTCAAGTCGAACGTCCTGCCGTCCAT